>JBEKDJ010000001.1:0-59940 GCA_050014415.1 Thermodesulfobacteriota bacterium
GGCAACTGTCGTCCACTGTATTTGTGAACCCCGTGGATGCTTCTTTGGGCCGAACTTTTACGTTCCGTCTCGCTTCCTACCGCCTCCCTTTTTCCAAAAAAGAAGGACATCGCAAATAGCTCGTGATAAAAAGTCCTTGCAGATTCGCTCAGGCTATGTTATGTTATCTAAAATTCATCCTGAGGTTCGGAAATGGCAAAAGTGTGTGAGATCTGTGGGAAAGGGCCTGTCTTTGGTCACAATGTGAGCCATGCAAATAACAAAACCCGAAAAGTCTGGTATCCCAATCTTCATAAGGTGAAAGCCATCAAAGAGGGAAGGACGATTCGGATGAAGATTTGTTCCCGATGTCTTCGTTCAGGTTTGATCACCAAGGCAGCGTAATCCAGCGAGCAGAACGAATGGCGTCAAACCCCTTCACATTTCACGCCCTACGGTTCTTCGAGATTCGGCCTGTGGTTCCACCCTCAACCTTTCCACACGATCAATCCCCTTGATCTTCTCAACAGCCCTGATCACCTTTCTGAGGTGGTTAAGGTCCCGAATTTCCATCTCAAAGGTACTGACCGCTTTCTTTTCCTCTGTCGTATAGACTCTGGCGTTGGTAATGTTGGCCTCGCTAGAGGAGATGGAGGTACTGATCTCTGCAAGCAATCCTTTTTTGTCGTCCGAATAGACTCGGATTCGGACCGGATAACTATATTCTTTCGTTGAATCCCATTCCACTTCCACCTTCCTGTGGGGATCGTCATCCAAGGCGTTGTGGCAATCGGCGGTATGAATCGTCACTCCTCTGCCCCGGGTGATAAACCCGACCACCTTATCTCCTGGCAAGGGGTTGCAGCATCCGGCATAGCGGACCATCACGTTATCGATCCCTTTGATGAGGAGGGCATCTTTGGGACCACGGGTAATCTTCTTGAAAAGACGTTTTAAGCGTCCTTCTTCTTGCTCTTCTCTTTGTTGTTCCAATCGCTCTTGGGGGAGGATCTTTCCAATAATCTGGTTGGCAGTCACTTTCCCGTAGCCTACAGCAGCGATCAGATCATCAACTCCCTGGTAACTGAATTCATTTGCCACCTTCGCTAAATCGCCAGACTTCATCAATTTGACCTGTTGGAGGTTGTATTTCCGGAGTTCCTTATCCAGGATTTCTTTCCCGAGGGTGATCGATTTCTCCCTTTCTTCATTTGTGAACCATTGGCGAATTTTCGTTTTTGCCCGTGACGTCTTGACATATTTAAGCCAATCTTTGCTGGGCCTCTGGTTGGGTGAGGTCATGATCTCGACCGTATCCCCGCTTCGAAGTTCATATCTCAAGGGGACGATCTTGCTGTTCACCTTTGCACCAGAACAATGGCTCCCCACATCGGAGTGAATGCTAAAAGCAAAATCAACGGGGGTTGCTCCAACGGGAAACTGCCTCACCGCTCCCTTCGGCGTGAAGACATAGACCTCATGAGGAAAAAGGTCCACCTTGAGGCTTTCGATAAATTCCGCATCATCCGTTAAGTCCCGTTGCCATTCCAAAAGCTGCCTGAGCCAAGTAAAACGCTTATCATCCACCTCCTCGAAGGCCTTTCCCTCTTTGTATTTCCAATGGGCAGCGATACCCTCTTCAGCAATCTTGTGCATCTCATGGGTTCGAATCTGGATCTCAATCCGCTCGCCGTAGGGGCCGATCACGGAGGTGTGGAGGGATTGATACAAATTCTCCTTGGGAAGGCCGACATAATCCTTGAATTTCCCTGGAATTGGTTTCCAAAGAGAATGGATGATTCCCAGGACGTCATAACATTCCTTGATGGTGTCGACGACCACTCGAAATGCCGTGATGTCATACACCTGATCAAAGTCGATATTCTGGCCCTTCATTTTTAGGTAGATGCTGTAAACCTGTTTTAAACGGCCGGTCACTTCCCCTTGGATATGATTTTCATAGAGTTTCTTCATTAAGGTGCGCTTCACTTCATCGACATAGCGCAATCGTTCCTTCTCCTTTTTCGCAATCTTCCGTTTGATCTCTTCGTAGATGTCACCCCGAAGGTATTGAAAGGCCAGATCCTGCAGCTCCGACCTGATCCAATCGATTCCAAGCCGATTTGCCAGGGGAGCGTAGATGTCAAGGGTTTCCTGAGCGATCTCTACCTGTTTCTCGGGAGAGTGGTATTTGAGGGTCCGCATGTTGTGGAGGCGGTCGGCCAGTTTGACTAAGATGACTCGGATATCTTTTACCATGGCCAGAATCATCTTTCGGAAATTTTCTGCCTGGCCGTCTTCAGAGGATTGAAGAGAGATCTGGCTGATCTTGGTCACTCCGTCCACCAACTGGGCGATCTCTTCCCCGAAGTTCTCACGCACCTCTTTGATGCTGGTTAAGGTATCCTCGACGGTATCGTGGAGCACCCCGGTTGCCACACTGGCAACGTCGAGTCTCAGCTGAGTCAAGATTCCGGCGACCTCCAAAGGGTGATTGAGATAGGGCTCTCCGGAAAGACGAATCTGGCCCAGGTGAACCTTGGCAGAAAAGACGTAGGCTTTTCTTAACAGATCCGTGTCCGCATGAGGATTATAGGAAGTTAGCCTCTCCAAGATATCATTAAATCTCAACATCGTAATTCCATCTTACTATAACTACTGGAAAATTCAAGGGGGTTGCGCCCTCCAACAGCAGCGGCGGTTTTGGTAAAAATCTCGAGAATTTGACAAGCAGAAGATTGGAATTCTATAATGTTTGCAAAAATTTACGAAAGGTTTTTTTGTGAAACGAATTCTTGTTCTTGTGCTAGTCGTTGTGATTGCCGGCGTCCTGTTCTATCTAATCACGCGCGAAAAGGAGGACGTGAGCCATTTTATCAAGGTCTCCGGAAACGTCGAAGCCACAGAGGCTGATGTGGGATTTAAAATTCCCGGAAGGATCATCAGCCGTTTCTATGAAGAGGGGGATTGGGTTGAAAAGGGAAAGGTTCTGGCTAAATTGGATGACGAGGATCTCCGTCAACGTGTCGATCTGGCCAGGGCAACATTAATGTCAGGCCAGGCTCGATTGAGTAAGTTGCTTGCAGGCTCGAGGCCTGAGGAGTTGAGACAGGCCGAAGCCAATCTTCAACAGGCCCAGCTTGATATGAAGAATAAGGAAATCCATTATGAACGGGTGAAGACTCTTTATGAAAAAAGTGTGATTTCTAAGGAGATTTTTGACAATGCAGAGACGAGTTTTAAGGTTGCTAAGGCCGCCTTACAGATGGCCACAGAGAATTATCAACTGGTAAAGGAAGGGCCGAGAAAAGAGGATATTGAAGATGCCAGAGCTCAGGTGGAGCAGGCCAAGGTCTCTCTGAGACTGGCCGAGACACAGCTGAGTTATTCCGTTCTCTATTGTCCGATCTCCGGGATTGTATTGGTCAAATCGAGCGAAGTCGGTGAGGTGGTCAATCCTGGAACGTCGGTTCTCACTCTGGCGGACATCAATAACGTGTGGTTAAAGGCCTATATTTCAGAGACCGACCTCAGCAAGGTGAAGTGGGGCCAAGAAGTCATCGTCACGACAGACCTCCGCCCCCAGAAAGATTACAAAGGAAGGATCTCTTTCATTTCCTCACAGGCTGAATTTACTCCCAAACAGATTCAAACGGAAAAAGAGAGGGTGACCCTGGTTTATCGCATCAAGATAGATATTCCAAACCCGGATCGAGAATTGAAGCCAGGTATGCCAGCGGATGCAAAGATTCTGCTGGCGACGCCGACATCTCAAACAAAGTCATAATCTCTTACTCCCGCATGAAAGAGGTTTTCATTTTCCTAAATTTCAAATTACAAACCCGGAACGATTTCCAGATCCCAATTTCGAAAGAGCAAGACGGTTTTGTTTGAATTCCCGAACGGTTCAGAAGCATGTTTTTGAGATTTTGGTATTTGCGATTACTTGATATTTGTTACTCGCCCTGGCCCATATTGGGCACAGGGCATGGAATTTGGTGCTTGCCCTCATGTTCTCAGTCCAGACAACCAACCTGACCAAGAGCTTCGGATCGCTGACGGCTGTCAATCGCCTTAATTTCGAGGTGACGTCCGGAGAAATCTATGGGCTGGTGGGACCGGACGCCTCAGGAAAGACGACTACCCTTCGGATGCTCTGTGGCATTCTCCCTCCTGATGAAGGGGAAGCAAAAGTGGCTGGATGCGATATCCGGGAAGAGGCGGAGTCTTTGAAGGAAAAGGTGGGGTACCTTCCCCAACGGTTCGGGCTCTATGGGGATCTCAGCGTGCTCGAAAACATCCATTTCTATGCAGATCTCTATGAAGTTCCAAGGAAGAGAAGAACAGAGCGGATAGAGAGGCTGCTTCGATTTGCCAATCTTGAGCCCTTTGGGAAACGGAAAGCTCAGGATCTTTCGGGGGGAATGAAGCAGAAGTTGGGATTGATCTGCGCATTGATCCATACCCCTCAGATCCTCTTCCTGGACGAACCGACCACAGGAGTCGATCCCCTCTCTCGAAGGGATTTCTGGATGATCCTTTACGACCTGTTAAAAGAGGGAGTGACGATCCTTTTCTCAACTTCCTACCTGGACGAAGCAGAACGATGTAACCGAATCGGTTTGATCTACCAGGGTGAACTACTGGTCAGTGATACCCCCTCCAACGCAAAGGAACGGATAGGGGGAACGGTCTTGGAGCTTCGGTTGGAAGATCACCGGAAGGGAATGAAGCTGTTAGAAGGTGTCGAATCCCTTCGCAGCCTTGTCTTGTCCGGAGATAAGATTCATATCCTGGTGAACGACCCGCGCGAGGGTGAAAGAACGATTCGAGAGGTTCTGACGAAGCAGGGAATGGAGATATTGACGCTGATGGAGGTCAAACCCTCTCTGGAAGATGCCTTCGTCTCAATAGTTCGAGAGAAGAGAGAGAAATAATTTAGTCTTATGAATTTAGAATTAGGGGACCAACATATCATTCATAACTCATAACTCTAATCTCATGATTCACAGCAGTTAATTATGCTAACTCTCGCAGTCGATGTAGAAAATCTTGTTAAAGCCTTTGGCCACTTCGTTGCCGTGGACCATATCAATTTTCGGGTGAAAGAGGGAGAAATCTTCGGATTTCTGGGGCCGAATGGATCCGGGAAGTCAACTACAATCCGGATGCTCTGCGGCCTTCTCATGCCCACCTCTGGAAAAGGGAAGGTGGTGGGATTTGATCTCATAAAAGAGCCGGAGAAGATTAAGCGAGTGATTGGTTATATGTCCCAGAGATTCTCACTCTATGAAGATCTGACGGTAGTGGAGAACCTTCATTTCTTTGGTGGAATATACGGTCTCTCAGGTGCTTCCCAAAAGGAGAGGGAAGATCAGGTTTTGAAGATGGCAGGGCTTGAAGAGCTTCGAGATCGAATGACTCGGACCCTGGCCGTAGGGTGGAAGCAACGTTTGGCATTGGGCTGTGCCATCCTCCATCAGCCTTCCCTTCTCTTTCTCGATGAACCCACCTCAGGGGTGGATCCGATCTCTCGCAGGAGTTTCTGGAGCCTGATTCAGCAGATGGGAGAAGAGGGAGTAACGACCTTTGTGACAACTCACTACATGGATGAGGCTGAATATTGCGATCGGTTGGCCTTGATCTACCAAGGGAAGATCATCGCCTTGGGGACTCCTTCTGAGCTGAAATCGCAGACCCTTAAGCAAGGGGTGATGGAAGTTGAGTGCGACCCGCTCATTCTTGCCTTGGACCTTCTGAAGAAGGAGCCTTGGATTTATGAGACCGCGGTGTTTGGAAATTCCTTGCATGTGATCGGCAAGGAGGGTGTCGATTCGGAGAAGGCTATCACTGATCTGTTTCAAAGACAGGGGATCCTTTTAAGGAGAATGGACCGGATTAGGCCGTCTTTGGAGGATGTCTTCGTCTCACTGATTGAAAGGGAGGAGAGGTGAAGCTCCCTCGGACCTGGGCGATTGCTCGAAAGGAGTTCATCCACATCTATCGAGATTCGAGGAGTCTTGCGTTGGTCGTCCTGATGCCTGCCCTCTTAATGCTCCTCTTTGGTTATGCGGTCTCCCTCGATGTGAAGAATGTTTCGATGTCCGTCTTGGATCATGCGCAGGACCAGGAAAGCAGATCTTTCATCCAGCGGTTTAGTGCGTCTCCCTATTTCAATCTTCGCATTTTTGCCAAAGATGAAAAAGAGGTGAAGCGACTCATCGATGAGGGTAAGGTGAAGTTGGTATTAGTCCTTCCTTGGGATTTTTCAAGGACGGTCAAGGCCGGGAAGAAGGCCACGGTGCAGGTTTTGTTGGATGGCACCGATTCCAATACGGCGAATATCGTCCTCAGCTATGTCCAGGCGATTTCTCGCCAATATACTCAGGAAAAGACCTTTTTGAAAATAGACCGAATGGGAGGACAAAAGCCAACCGTGCCGCTAGAAGGCCAGTTGAGAGTGTGGTTTAATGAGGAACTGGAGTCAAAAAACTATTTCATTCCCGGATTGGTCGCAGTCATCATGTCGATCATCGGAGTGCTCCTCACCGGCCAGGTGATTGTTCGGGAATGGGAGAAAGGAACGATGGAGCTCCTCATCTCCACCCCGGTTCGAAAAAGCGAGTTGATCATCGGAAAGTTGTTCCCTTATTTCTTCTTGGGTCTTTTGGACTTATCACTTGCTGTGTTGATGGGGGAATGGGTCTTCGATGTTCCGTTAAGGGGAAGCATTGCTCTGCTTTTTCTACTTTCTTGCATCTATCTCCTTGTAGCCTTGGCTATGGGACTGACTATTTCGACAATAGCAAAGACGCAACTTGTGGCCAACCAATTAGCTATGGTTATTGGATTTCTTCCTACTTTCCTCCTGTCGGGATTCACGTTCGTCATCGCCAATATGCCGATCTGGCTCCAAATCATCACCTATGCGATTGCTCCGAGATATTACGTGACGATCCTGAAGGAGATCTTTTTGAAAGGCGCGGATATCTCCATTCTCTGGCGTGAGACTCTGGTATTGATAGGGCTGGCAGTAGGAGGGCTTTGGGTAGCGGCGAAGCTCTTTAAGAAGGAGTTGAGCTAGGCGATGTTCGGACGAGTTCGATACCTCTTGGTCAAAGAGTTAGTCCAGGTTCTGAGGGATAAGCGGCTCAGAGTGACGCTCATCCTTCCACCCCTCATTCAATTGATCGTTTTCGGGTATGCGGCCAACTTGGATGTGAAGGATATCCACACCGCTGTTCGAGATCTCGATCAGAGCGTGGAGTCAAGGGATCTCATTTCTCGATTCAGCAGTTCAAGATATTTCGATATTGTCTCTTTTCCTCAAACCCGGGAAGAGATTGAAGGTCTCATTAAGAAAGGGGACATTGCATTGAGCCTTGAGATCCCGAGCGGTTTTTCCAGGCGGTTGAAAAAAGGGGACACCGCCTCTGTCCAGATTCTCATCGATGGAAGTGAATCAAACACGGCGATGATCGCCCTGGGCTATATCAATCGGATCCTTTCAGACTTCTCAACCACGGTCCTCGTGAGAAGATTGAATCGAGCAGGGATGATCGGGTTTGAGGAGGCCGGAGTAGAGGTTGAACACCGGATCTGGTTCAATCCCAATTTTGAAAGTCGACTCTTCTTTATCCCAGGAGTGATTGCCAACATCGCCTTTCTGATCCCTATTATCTTGACAGCGATGGCCGTTGTAAGAGAAAGGGAGATAGGCACACTTGAACAGATCATGGTCACCCCTTTGCGGCCTTGGGAGCTGGTGGTGGGGAAGACCCTTCCTTTTGCCCTGCTCGGCCTACTGGATGTTGTCATGATCGTCCTCATCGGTGTGTTTTGGTTTGAGCTTCCATTCCGGGGGAATCCATTCATCCTCCTCTTAGGAAACATACTCTTTTTGATGAGCTCCGTTGGCATTGGCCTCTTCATCTCTACTATCTGTTCGACCCAGCAACAAGCCCAGATTTCAACTTTTTTCTTCTCCATGCCCGCCTTCATCCTTTCGGGCTTTGTCTTTCCATTGGAGAATCTGCCCGCCTGGATTGAATACCTCACCTACGTCAATCCCCTACGCTATTTCCAAGTCATTATCCGTGGTGTCTTTTTGAAGGGGAATGGGTTAGATACACTCTGGCCTCAGATGTTGGCCCTGGCGGTTTTGGGGGGTCTCATGGTTCTTTTCAGCTCCCTTCGATTCCAAAAAAGACTGGAATAGGGTAAGGCAATGTCAAATGTCAAAGCTCAAAGTCCAAGTGAACCCAAAAATCTAAATGGCTTGAGGAGTTTTTGACATTAATCCATTTGTCATTGATTTGACATTTGAATCACTCCGGGTACATTACCCGCGGCTTGCCGCGAATCCGTCATACCGGCGAAAGCCGGTATCCAGGAAATGCTACTGGATTCCGTGTCAAGCACGGAATGACGTCCTAGGACTGAGAACGATACCCCGCTGCTTGCGGCGGGGTTATTCATACTGAGCAATATAAGAACAGCCCTCGTGATCGATCCATGGAAAAGATTCTTATGAAAATATACCGGACACTTTACCAGGCTTATGGTCCTCGGCATTGGTGGCCCGGAGAGACCCCATTTGAGGTGATGGTAGGAGCGATCCTCACCCAAAATACCTCCTGGAGAAATGTGGAGAAGGCGATTCGACGTCTCAGAGAGGAAGGTGTTCTAAATGGCGCGGGGATTCATCAACTCAAGAAATCGGAGCTGGCTTCTCTGATCAAGTCCTCGGGTTACTATCGGATCAAGGCTGATCGGTTGAAGGCCTTTGTGAGTTTTTTATTCGAAGATTACAGCGGAAATATCGAAAGGATGAGAAAAGAAGAACTCGGAACACTTCGACAGAAGCTGCTCGGGGTCAACGGAATTGGACCTGAAACTGCTGATAGTATCCTCCTCTATGGTCTGAAGAAGCCCATTTTCGTCGTCGATGCCTACACAAAGAGAATCCTCTTACTGCACGGGTTGATTTCTGAGAAAGCGTCCTATGAGGGAATTCAGGGACTCTTTATGGATCACCTTCCTCATGATGAGAAGCTATTCAATGAATACCACGCCCTCTTTGTTCATTTGGGAAAAACGGTGTGCAAGAAGATACCTAGATGCGATGGATGCCCAATCAAAGGCATAAGGCGAGAGGCGCGAAGTGGGAGGCGTGAGGTGTGAAAAACGGCCTGCACAATAGCAGCTTGCGACACACGAGTCACGACTGAAGGTTCCAATGGCTTACTGGCAAAAAGAGATTCGGAGCTTGATGGGGAAAGCGATCCATCAATATGGGCTCATCCAGGATGGAGACCGGATCTTGGTAGGGGTCTCTGGAGGAAAGGATAGCCTCACACTCTTTCGCCTCCTTCAAGAGCGGAGAAATCGAGTCCCCACCCATTATGAGTTGATCCCAGTTCACATCGACTTGGGTTTTGACGCGAAACGATCTGAGATCCTCAAAGACTTTTTCGAAGCCCAGGACCTCTTCTATCACATCGAGTTCACCGACATCGGAAGGAAGGCGAATAGCTCAGAGAATCGAGAGAATCCCTGTTTCCTCTGCTCGTGGGAGAGGAGAAAGCGGCTCTTCCATCTGGCCCATCGGTTTAAATGTAATAAGATCGCCCTTGGGCATCACAAGGATGACATCATCGAAACCCTTCTCCTCAATATTTTTTATAGTGGTGAGATTAGCACCATGCTTCCCCTTCAAACACTATTCAAGGGAAAGATAACCCTCATCCGGCCTCTCGCCCTCCTAGAGGAGAAGAAGGTTGAACGATTTGCCCGGGAGATAGGGTTACCTTTTGGACCGAGCGGGTGTCCCAGTTCTGGAAGGACAAAACGAAAGGAGGTCAAAGAATTGGTCGAAGCGCTGCAGAAGAAGAACCGTCGGGTGAAAGGGAATATCTTTCGGTCCTTATCCAATGTGAAATTGGATTATACATTGGCGGCGTGGAGAAAATCTGCTCCCAATATTGGCGATGAAATCGCCCATCCTTGAGAGGACTTTGTTGTCTCCGTTGTCTTTTCAAACCAAAACCCAGGTCAAGATTCCATTCTTCATCTCAGCATTTGAATTTTAGATGTAGGTGATGAATAGAAGAGGAATGAGAGTTGGTAAACTGACATGAAGGGTTAAATCCTAATCTTCATAAGATCTTCTCCTAGGATTATCTCACCCTCATAAATTTGCTTACACTGTTCTCGGATATCAAATTGGTCACAGACTGGATAGAGATGTATGAGCAGCAGCCTCTTGCAGTGGGATTCCAATGCAATTCTTCCGGCGAGGGAAGGGGTGAGATGCCCTTCAACTTTTTTCTCGTCGGGAAACGAACACTCCAGGATGAGGAGATCTGTCTCATAGGCCAGTTCGACAATATTCCTGCAATAATCTGTATCTCCCGATATCGCAATCGACTTACCATCTTTGAATTCGATGCGATACCCAACACTTCCAGGGAGATGAGCCACCCCCTTGGAAGAGATCTGCAAATCCCAGAGGGACAATGGCTTATCAGAAACTTCGTCGACCGTGAGATGGTAAGAATACGCATCCATCCAGGAACCGTAGACCTTCTTGAGCTGATCAAAATGGTGCTTAAATCCAGGTCCTCCAAAACATAATAGGTCTTTCTTGCGGGGAAAGTCCACATACTTGCAGGCGAAGAGAATCGGGATGAGGTCAGAGACATGGTCCGGATGGATGTGCGTATAAAGGAGAAGGTCCACATCTTGATATGTTATTCCAATCTCAAGCATCTTCCTCAATGTTCCCGACCCGCTATCAATCAGCACGATTGAGGCATCCGAGAAAACAAGAAGGCCCGGAGATCCCCTTCGCAAAGAAGGGATCCCTGTTCCCGAGCCCAGGATGATCAATTCAGGCAATTCGCAACTCCCTCCCTTCACTCCTCGATGTTCTGTTGACATTATACCGCCTATCTCATAATTTAGGAAGAATGGAATCTCGGGAGGGGGGCACGGTCGAAATTGATGGATCCTACGGAGAGGGAGGTGGGCAGATTTTAAGAACAGCGCTTGCCCTTTCTGCCATTCTAGGGAAAGGTTTCACCATCCACCACATCCGGTCAAACCGCAAGAACCCCGGTCTTCAAGCCCAACATCTCGAGGCCGCAGAGGCATTGGCTCGAATTACAGACGCTCACACGGAAGGAATTAAGTTTGGATCGCAAAGAATTTCGTTCTTTCCGCACAAGATTCTTCCGGGAGATTATCAATTGGAGGTGAGGACGGCGGGTTCTGTCACGCTCCTCCTACAGGCGGTTTTCCTCCCTCTTTGTCTCTCCCATGGAGCCTCCAAGTTGACATTGACAGGAGGTACTCATGTCCCATGGAGCCCGCCTTTTCATTATTTCTCTGAAGTTTTGTTGCCCACTCTTAAACGCATGGGGATTTCTGCTGATGCTACCATTGAAGAGTGGGGTTGGTATCCGAGAGGAGGAGGGAAGATTCAAGTGAGAATCAATCCCGTTCGTGAATTGGAGCCGATTTCTTTGCTTGAACGAGGTCCTCTGAAGAAGATTCGCGGACTTTCTGTTGTCTCCAAGCTTCCAAAACACATCGCAGATAGACAAAAGGAACATGCCTTGAAAAGGATCCAGAAGGAGCTTAAAATGGACGCCGAAATAAAAACCTTCTATGATGTCCCTTCGAAAGGGCCGGGTTCTTTCGTTTTTCTGGTAATTGAATATGAAAACGTTCTCGCGGGATTTTCGTCGTTAGGTTCAAGAGGGAAATCCGCAGAGAGGGTGGCTGATGATGCCATAGATGGTTTGAAAGACTATTTCGGGTCTGAGAGTTGTATTGATCCTCACTTGGCGGACCAACTTGTCCCTTTCATGGCTTTGACAAAAGGGAACTCTTCCTTTACCACCGCCCCAATGACAGAGCATCTTCTCACAAATCTCTGGGTCCTTCAGCACTTTCTGGAGGTAAGAATTCTGAGGTGGGGAGAGAAAGGCAATCGTGGGAGAGTTGAATTTCTCAATGAATATAAATCCTTGACTTGATTTACCCAGCATATTAGAATATCTAGAAAGGAGAATTAGATCAATAGAGTATACGGTAATCTCATCGGCCTAAAAGCCAACCAAATCAGAAGAATCGAACACATCTACCGAAGGAAAATCCCACCTCAAAAAATTGTCACACCTGAAATTGCCCGTCTTCTTGCCGAACTCTCAAATGAGATCGGACGCCAGATTGGCATCCTTGTTGGAAGAAGAGGAGCTATTGAAATTGTAACGGTAGGAGACCAAAAGGGTGTTACCATCCCTGATCTTTCCAGGTATAGGACTGGGATTCTGCGGCTGAGAGGTCTTCGGCTTATCCATACTCACCTTCAGGGGGAGCCTTTGACACAGGAGGATTTGACAGATCTTGCGCTCCTAAGGCTGGATATGATGGTCGCCCTAACTGCCAATGGCGGCGATCCCAGATTGGTCTACTTGGCCCATCTTCTTCCTGATAATCCGGAAAAGAAAGTGTGGCAGATCGAGCCACCTGCTTCTCTAGGGCAGTTGAATATCGATTTCTTGAAATGGATTCAATCTCTTGAGGATGAATTTCAAAGAGGACAGAGATCGATTACGCTGAAGGGGTCTAAAGAGAAGGCAATCCTCCTCAGTGTGGGCAGGGAAAACCGGGATGTACTAGAAGACTCGATGACCGAATTGAAGTCTTTAGCTGAATCGAGTGGTGTCTTTGTAGTGGATTCTATCATACAACGTCCTCAGAACATCTCCCCTGCCACGCTCATTGGAGAGGGGAAGTTGAAAGAATTGCTGGTCAAGTGTATGCAGTTAGGGGTGGATTTGATCATTTTCGATCAAAATCTGACGCCCGGCCAGTTGGCTTCAATATCGGATCGAACCGAATTGAGGGTTCTTGATCGAACCCAACTCATCTTGGATATCTTTGCTCAGCGTGCTCACACACTGGATGGGAAGATTCAGGTCGAACTGGCCCAGCTAAAATACCTGCTCCCTCGTCTGGCAAAAAAGACGCTGGCCCTTTCCCGCCTGACCGGTGGGATCGGAGGACGAGGCCCTGGGGAGACAAAATTGGAGATCGACCGCCGCAGGGTCAGGGATCGGATCCGTCTATTGGAGAAGGAACTGCGGAAATTGAGCAAAGGTCGGGAGCAGAGGAGGGCACGGCGAACGAAAACAGGAATGCCCATTCTCTCTATCATCGGATACACGAATGCAGGGAAATCGGCCCTATTTAACCTGCTGACCAAGAGTCAATTTCACGTGGAAGACAAATTGTTTTCCACCTTGGATACTGCTACGAGGAGACTGAGATTTCCTACCAGTTTAGCAATAGATAGGAAGACCCAGGAGGTTGTGATTACGGATACGGTTGGATTCATAAAAGATCTGCCTAGAGACTTGGTGGGTGCCTTTCGACCGACTTTTGATGAGTTACAGGGGGCAGATCTGTTGATTCACCTGATCGATATCAGCGACCCTTCATTTGATGCGCAGATTGAAGCAGTTGAAAGGACCCTTTCGGAATTAGGGCTAAATCAGATACCGAGACTGAGGGTTTTTAACAAAGAGGACAAAATGGACCAAGAAGATCTGGAAGCAATCTGTCAGAAATATGATGGTATCTCAATCAGTGCCCTTCGGCCCGATCGTCTCCAGAAATTTTTCATTGCCATAGAGGAGAAGTTGTGGGAAGGGAGCCATTCAACAAACAACGCGCTCCGTGGTAGGTTGACAAATCAAGATTCGTTTGATATATCAAATAGGAATTTCATGATGGGAGCGAGAGAAAACAATGGCGATCCAACCTAAGAATATTGAAGAATGTCTGACGTTTGATGATGTATCGCTGGTCCCTAGTTTTTCTGCGGTATTGCCTAAAGATGTGGATGTCAGTACTCAATTAACCAAGACGATCCGCTTGAATATCCCCCTGGTTAGTGCTGCGATGGACACGGTCACTGAGTCGAGGACGGCTATATCGATGGCCCAAGAAGGAGGCATTGGGATCATCCATCGGAATATGTCTGTTTCTGAGCAAGCTCTGGAAGTGGATAAGGTGAAAAAATCTGAAAGTGGGATGATCCTCAATCCCATCACGATGCATCCTGACCAAAAGATTCATGAAGCACTGGAAATCATGAAAAAATACCGAATCTCCGGGCTTCCCATTACCAAAGAGGGGAAGCTTGTGGGCATTCTCACTAATCGTGATCTGAGGTTTGAGAAGAGATTGGATGAAAAGATATCCTCCGTAATGACCAAGGATCACCTCATCACCGTTCCGGTCGGAACGACTTTGGAAGCCTCCAAGGAGATTCTCCATAAGAACCGAATTGAGAAACTCTTAGTGGTGGATCAAGATAACAACCTCAAAGGGTTAATTACCATCAAGGATATTGAGAAGATGAGGAAGTATCCTCACTCTTGCAAGGATCCTCTCGGGCGACTTCGGGTAGGGGCTGCTATTGGTACTGGAAAAGAGAGAGAGGAAAGGACTGAAGCGCTCATTCGGGCCGGAGTGGATGTCCTGGTCATCGATACTGCCCACGGTCATTCGAAGGATGTCTTGGGTTGCATTCGTGATATCAAAGAGAATTTTCCAGATTGCCAGCTGATTGCAGGTAATGTTGCTACGAAACAGGGGACCCTTGATCTCATCAAGGCCGGAGTTGATGCGGTGAAAGTGGGGGTCGGGCCTGGATCGATTTGCACGACACGCGTTATTGCAGGAGTAGGGATTCCGCAACTGTCTGCGATTATCGAGGCCGCCGAGATTTCTGGGAGGGATGGAGTGCCCATCATAGCGGATGGCGGAATAAAATTCTCTGGAGATATCACGAAGGCCATGGCAGCCGGTGCGCATTCGGTAATGATCGGAAATCTATTTGCAGGGACCGACGAAAGTCCGGGGGAGATTGTACTCTATCAAGGGAGGAGCTACAAAGTCTACCGAGGAATGGGATCATTGGAAGCCATGAAGGAAGGAAGCCGAGATCGTTACTTCCAGGAGGAGGTAGAAAGCGAAACCAAGTTGGTCCCAGAGGGGATTGAAGGGAGGGTCCCTTACCGTGGAGTTCTCTCTTACTGTATTCAACAACTCATTGGCGGACTCAAGGCCGGAATGGGATATCTGGGTGCGGAGAACATTCAAGAATTGAAACAGAAAGCAAGATTCATCCGGATCACGTCGTCCGGGCTGAAAGAGAGTCATGTCCACGACGTCATCATAACCAAAGAGGCCCCTAATTATCGATTGGAATGAAAGGGAGTTTCCTTGAGTCCGCGGCGGCAAGGCCCCAGCGTGAGCCCTGGGCCTGGGACTCCGGCGAGCTCAGTCGAGCCGCTGGGATCGAAGGCTCAGTCGAATGCCCACCTTTGCCGGGGTAGGAAAATGTCACTTCCTTCGGCGCGCTCAGGATACTCAGTCCTTCGCAGGGCAGGGTCAACCCTGAGCGAGCTCCGGCCCTTCGGCCGGGGAGTCGAAGGGTTGAAATGAAGTGTACTTTGCTCATCCGGATTCCAGTGATTTCCAGGGAGTCCAAGAGACCAACGGGATGAAAAAGGGAATTGCGATATTAGTTGTTTTGGTCTTCGCCCTGCTCTACTACATGGGTTTGCTGACGAAGAGAGAAACCCTTCCCCTTTCGAAAGAATTCTTTTCGATAGAAACCCAATCATCACCGGAAGGGGTGTTGGATGTTAGAGAAAGGCAGTTGAAAACGCAGAATAAAGAGGGAAGACTCTCCTCCATCAGCACGAGGGATTTGGACCTTCTTTATCAACTGAAATTAGATAAAGGCATCCGAAATCTTCCGCTCCTCTCCCACTTGCTGATCCGAGAGGCGGAACAGACCCGGAAAGGAAGGGACGCTGATCAGAGCGTCCGGATCGCTGATTATTCGGTGAGATTCTCACCTGAACTACCCCAACCCTATTTTGGATTGGCACGAAATCTGTGGCACCAGAGTCCTTTCATGGTCCATCAGGCCTTTTCAGAGGTGGTTAGAGGGTTCGTTGCACAGTTCCGACATTATCCAAGTTCCCTCAGGCTTGTTTACAATATCCTCTATATTCTTTGCAGTGCCATACTGATGACTTTCATTATCTATGGAATCATCGTCTTGGTGAAATACCTGCCGCTTTTTTTCTACCAGATTCGAAGAGATTCTAACAAAGAGATTACAAAGCTTCTCATCAACAGCCTCAGGATCCTTTCCCTCCTCATTCCTTTCTTCCTACGTCTGGATATGCTATGGGCAATCCTCTACTGGTCCGTCCTCATATGGGGTTATGTGACGAAAAAGCAGCGTCGGTTTATTCTTTCCTTTTTTATCGTCTTAGTTTATGTTCCTTTTCTCCTCCATTCTTTTTCCATTTCCTTGAACGGGCCATCTTCCGATGTTTTCGTAGAGATGCATCGGGCGAACTATGAGGACTGGAACCGGGCGACCGGCGAGAAATTGCGGGCATGGCTACTCACCCATCCCGATGATCCAGAGGTTCTTTTCACCCTTGGATCGATGGAAAAAAGAGAAGGCCGCTATGCTCAGGCAGAAGAATTCTATCAAAGGGCGATTCAACAGAATCCCAAATTCAGTGAAGCTTTTTCAAACCTCGGGAATGTCCATTTGGCCCAGGGCAAAACCGACTCGGCTATCGATGCCTATCAACAAGCAATCCAGCTCTCTCCCAACAAGGCAGCTTATCACTATAATCTCTACCGGGCCTATGCTCAAGAGACCTACCTTTCCGGTAAAATCGATCAGGCTCTGCAAAAAGCACAACAACTAGACCCGCGACTTGTTGAGTACTATTCGATGATCGCATCCCCTAATATGAATCGGCTCGTCATCGATGAAGTTCTGCCTTCCTCGAGGTTCTGGGGACGTTTTTTCGCCGAATTGGTCGGGCGTGAAGGGATCCTGTTCCCTTTGTTTAAGGCTTGGTTCGAGAATATTCCATCAAGGGTGCCCTTTTTGATGCCTGTCTTTTTTCTGGGTTTCTTAATCGGGATGTCCAGGTACAGCCGGACGAAGCGGTTTTTGACGCGATGCCCCATGTGTGGAAGCCCAACCCACCGGTTCTACTTGGGAACCTCGGAGCAAGAGTTCATCTGTTTCAATTGCCATCGAATATTCATTCAAAAGGAGAAGATTCATCCCAAGATTGAAGAAAAGAAATCACTGCAGGTGCGTCAATTTCAGAAGCAGAACCATTTTATAGGTCGGTTCCTCTCCCTCTTTTTTGTCGGTTTCGGTTACTTATGGGGAGATCACGTAGTCAAGGGACTCATTTTTCTCTTTTTGTCTTTTGTTTTCATCCTGAAATTTGCCTATTGGAACGGCGTCGTGCCCTCTTCCATCGCCCAAGTGGTAGGGTTCCCATGGGGACCCGTTTTGTGGGGGATCCTCTTTCTGCTTTTCTATTCCTATTCGCTTCGAAAGGTTCTTGGGTTAAAACCGAGATTCAAAACGGCAGAATGAAAAAGTGAGAGGTGCCGTCGAATTGATGAAAGTCAAAAATAAACAGGAAAGTATGAAACACCCAATCTTATACCCTGTGCCTCTCCGGTATGGTATAGGGCAAGCATCCATAACCCAGTATGGAACAAAATCGCGATGATCAAAATTCTGAGAGACCCTTAGTCTCTTGGTGATTGGGTATTGTTTGGGATTGGGTCATTGGCATTTTACACTTGGGGTCGGTGGAAGGCGCTTTCAGTCCAATAGCTAGATTCTCACGAAAGAGAAGACAGTGGCTTTGCAGGGAACGTTAAAAGACTTCAGCATTACAGAGATCATACAACTGATCGGCCAGCAGCTCAAAACGGGGGTTCTCAAGATTCGCCGAGGAAAGAATACCGTTGAGATCTCTTTTGTTGACGGGATGATCGTTCATGTCTACTCGAACTACCGTGGGAAGAAGGACCTCATCGGTGAGATTTTTGTAAAGGCCCAATTGATTACCGAAGAGCAATTGGAGCGGGTATTGAAGATCCAAAAGGAGACCTTTAAATATCTGGGAGAAATACTCGTCGAACTCCAGTTGCTGACCAAAGAAGACGTATTGAAGGTCATTTCGACGCAGATCTACGAAACGATCTACGATCTTTTTTGGTGGGAGGACGGCGACTTTAACTTTGATCTGAAGTTGGTCGAAAGTTACCAGAAGATTCCATTCGCCCTCAGTACCGAGCAGGTTTTGTTAAGTATCCTTCGGATGGTGGATGAGTGGTCGGAGATTGAAAAAAAGATCTCTTCGCCCCACCTGGTTTTCAGGAAATCCGCCGGAATTGATGAGAAGTCTCTCGCTGCACTGTCCTCTCAAGATTACATGAAGGAGAGACTGACCTCTGAACAGGAAATGATTTATAATATAATCGATGGAACTCGAACGGTTCAGGATATTATCGACCGAAGCCTGCTCGGGAAGTTTAATGCAGGCGAGATTCTATCCGACCTCTTAGAAATGGGGCTGATTGAAGTTGTTGGAATCCATACCCCAAGCCTCGTTAGGAAAGTGAGCAAGATGAACCTCAAGGAGGCCTCGGTCTTTGTCTACTACGGAGCATCTCTGGCGGTAGTCTTTCTGCTCCTTTTCCACTTCCAGCCAGATGTCTTACGCTATCTTGGGGAATCGAAGATAGAACGAGTCGATATTGAAATTCCGGCTCAGTTCGTCCAGAGAAATCAATTGGACCGAATCAGGAATGCGTTGGAGCTTTACTACCTGGAAAAGGGGAGATATCCTAACCGTCTCGAAGACCTGGTCTCTGTTAAGCTCATTCGAAAGAGTGACCTCTTTTATCAAAAAGGGGCCTCCTATCAATATGAGTTGAAAGATGGAAAGTACTATCTGAAACACTGAGATGGGCAAGACATTGTCAAATGTCGAAGCTCAAATGAAATCAAAAGCTTAAATGACAAGAAGAGGAAAAGGGTGAAGTTTTGACATTGAGCCATCGTGGCTTTCATTTGACATTTGGATTTTGATATTTGAACTTTTCTATTATGTTTGGATAGATCTTGCAGCAGGAGTGCTTCCAAACCCCCGGAGGCTTACTTCCCTCCTTATTATTCGTCGAACAGAGAGTGAAGAGAGATGGTGAAGAGACGGGTTCCGTTTGACAGGATACTCATTCTCGATTTTGGCTCCCAATATACCCAGCTTATTGCCAGACGGGTGAGGGAATGCCAGATCTATAGCGAAATTCATCCCTACGATACTGATGTGGAGAAAGTGAGATCGTTATCTCCAAAGGGGATGATTTTTTCTGGAGGTCCTGCGAGCGTTTATGAGCATCATGCTCCTCACTGTGATCCCGCTCTCCTCAGAATGGGCATTCCTATTCTGGGAATTTGCTACGGGCTGCAGTTGATCAGCCATCTCCTGGGAGGGGAGGTCATCCGTTCTGAAAAGAGGGAATACGGAAAGGCCAAGCTGACACTGGATAGGGAAGGGGAGCTGTTCAAGCATCTTGGGGAAAAAGGAAGTCAACTCGTGGTGTGGATGAGCCACGGAGATCAACTCAAGGCCCTGCCCCGCGGGTTTCGTGCCACCGCCCATTCGAAGAACACGCCTTTTGCTGCGATTGAAGATACCCAGAGAAGGATCTACGGCCTCCAATTCCACCCGGAGGTTGTCCATACGCCGAGGGGTCTCGATCTGATCAGGAATTTTCTTTTTCGTGTTTGCAAGTGTTCCCATCCTTGGACGATGCGGTCTTTTTTGGACCAAACCAGCCGCGACCTTAGAAAAAGGATTGGATCGAAGAAAGTGATCTGTGCTTTGAGCGGAGGAGTTGATTCTACTGTCGTTGCACTTCTCCTACACCGTGTGGTGGGAGATGGTTTAAGGTGCATCTTTGTGAATAACGGTGTCTTAAGGAAGAACGAAGCCTCGCAAGTGGTGAGTTTATTTCGTCATCATTTTAAGATCCCCCTCATCTATGTAGATGCGGAAGACCACTTTCTCAGGGAGTTGAAAGGGGTCACCGACCCGGAAGATAAGAGGAAGAGGATTGGAAAGGCATTTATTTCCATCTTTGAGAGAGAAGCGAAAAAGATCGGGGCGGTAGAATATCTGGCTCAGGGGACTCTCTATCCAGACGTCATCGAAAGCATCTCTTCGAAGGGGCCTTCTGCTACAATCAAGAGCCATCACAACGTGGGGGGACTACCCAAGAAGATGAAATTGAAGTTGGTGGAGCCCCTTCGGGAATTGTTCAAGGATGAAGTGAGGCAGTTAGGGAAAGTGTTGGGACTACCCGGGGAGATGATCAAACGTCAACCCTTTCCTGGGCCAGGGCTCGCCATCCGAATCATCGGGGAGGTTAATAGAGAGAGGCTTGAGATTTTGAGAACGGCAGATGAGATTGTCATGGAAGAGATGAAAAGAGGCCATTTCCTGGATCGGGTCTGGCAGTCCTTTGCCATTCTGCTTCCTGTGAAGACAGTCGGTGTGATGGGGGACGAACGGAGTTATGAAAATGTGATTGCCTTAAGGGTGGTCGAGAGCCAGGATGGAATGACGGCGGATTGGGCAAGACTTCCTAATGAAATTTTGGAGAATATCTCGAATCGGATTATTAATGAGGTGAAAAGGGTCAATCGGGTCGTCTATGACATCAGTTCCAAACCGCCCAGCACAATCGAATGGGAATAGCGATGACACAGAAGTCATGCCAGATGTCTAAGCCCAGGGTTCAAACGAAAACCGAAATCCAAATATCAGACCTGAATATTGAAAATCGCCGGAAGAGATAGTAAGTCAAAGGAATATCTAATGCGGGGTTATTTGTCATTGATTTGACATTCGGTCCCGCCTTAGCGGGATTGACATTTAGGATTGAATTCAGCCGATGCAGCACTCTCCTTTCATTCATCTTCACGTCCATAGCCAATATAGCTTGTTAGACGGGACGATTCGATTTGAAGAAGTCTTCAATCTAGCCAAGAAATATGGAATGGACGCCGTGGCACTGACCGATCACGGCAATATGTTTGGAGTGATCGAATTCTATCAGATGGCCATCAAGCACGGGGTTAAGCCGATTGTGGGATGCGAGGTCTATGTCGCTCCGGGAAGTCGGTTTGAAAAGAAGGCGATGGAGGGGACGGAGGGGACTTACCATTTGACCCTGCTGGCAAAGAATCGGACGGGCTACTTCAATCTCATTAAACTGGTCAGCCTCGCATACCTTGAAGGATTTTATTATAAGCCCAGGGTGGACAAGGAACTATTAGCGAAATATAACGAAGGATTGATTGCCCTTAGTGGTTGTTTGAAGGGCGAGATTCCATTTCATGCCAGCCGCGGGGAGATGAAAAAGGGACTTCAGTCGGCAGAGGAATATGCACGGATATTCGATCAGCGTCGTTTTTTTATTGAAATTCAGAAAAACGGGGTAGAAAACCAGTTGGTCTTGAACGACCGGCTTTTGGAAATTGGGCATCAACTCTCTCTTCCCGTCGTTGCAACCAATGACTGCCATTACCTCCACCGAAAAGATGTCGAGGCCCACGAGGTTCTCCTTTGCATTCAGACGGGAAAGACGCTTCAAGACAGCAATCGGATGAAGTTTTCGTCGGATGAATTCTATTTTAGGTCAGCCGAAGAGATGATTGAGCTTTTTGAGAAGGTTCCGGAGGCCATCACCCATACGATCGAGATCGCAGAACAATGTAACCTGGAGCTCAGATTCGAGGAGAGACATATTCCCAGGATTTCAGTTCCTGCGGGTGAATCCTTGGACAGCCATTTGGAGAGGCTTTCCCGAGAGGGATTGGAGAAAAGGTTGGCTGCCTTCAAGGAGAGAGGTGATTTCGAAAAACGTTCTGCCCCTTATAGGGCCCGCCTTGAGGAAGAACTGAGAATCATCAAGTCGATGGGATATTCGGGCTATTTTTTGATTGTTGCCGATTTCATTCACTTCGCCAAGAATAGAAGAATCCCTGTGGGCCCGGGGAGAGGTTCAGCTGCGGGAAGCCTGGTCGCTTATGCCTTGAGTATTACGGACCTTGACCCGATTGAATACGATTTGATCTTTGAAAGATTCTTGAACCCTGGAAGAAAGAGCAGCATGCCTGACGTGGATGTCGATTTCTGTATGGAAGGACGAGACGATGTCATCCGATATGTGATGGAGAAATACGGCAAAGAGAATGTTGCCCAAATCATCACCTTCGGCAAGATGCAGGCGAGAGCAGTCATCAGGGATGTGGGGCGTGTGATGGGCATCCCCTATGCGGAGGTGGATCGAATTGCGAAACTCATCCCCAACACATTGAATATTTCCCTCGACCAGGCATTGAAGCAGGAGCCAAGATTAGAAGAATGGGCAAAAAAAGACCCGAGAATGGAATCCTTGTTCAATATCGCAAGATCATTGGAGGGGTTGAGCCGTCATGCTTCTACCCATGCGGCCGGTGTGGTCATATCGAACAAATCCCTCACGGAACACCTTCCGCTCTATCGTGGACCGAACGGGGAGGTCATGACTCAGTATCCCATGAAGGAGGTCGAAGCGATCGGATTGGTGAAATTCGACTTCCTGGGCTTAAAGACCCTCACCGTGGTCAACCATGCGACCCAGCTCATTGAAAAAAATCACGGAGTGAAGATTGAGCTTTCCCAGATGCCGTTAGACGATCCTAGGGTTTTTGCACTCCTCGGTTCAGGCTCAACCCTTGGAATCTTTCAACTGGAAAGCTCTGGAATGAAGGATTTGTTGATCAAACTGAAGCCAGAGAATTTCAGAGAGATTATTGCACTGGTTGCCTTATATCGACCCGGTCCGCTGCGAAGTGGCATGGTGGACGAGTTTATCAAACGGAAGCACGGGAAGGAATCGATTCGGTATGATACCAAAGCTCTCGAAGAGATATTGAAGGATACTTACGGCGTGATCATCTATCAAGAACAGGTGATGAGAATTGCGAGTTCGCTCGCAAATTTCAGCTTGGAAGATGCCGATATCCTCCGCAGGGCGATGTCCAAAAAGGATCCGAAAGAGATGGAGATGCAGAAAGAGAAATTCCTCGAGGGGTCACGAAAAAACCGGATCCCTCCCAGTAAGGCGGAGAAGATATTTGATCAGATGTCCAAATTCGCAGAATATGGGTTTAATAAGTCTCACAGCGCTGCCTACGCACTCATCGCCTATCAAACAGCATTTTTGAAAGCTCGTTACCCGGTTGAATTCATGGCCGCTTTGCTTACCAGTGAAGTCCAGAATGCGGAAAAGATCGTAAAGTATATTGCAGAATGCCGGGAAATGGGTATCCCCATTCTACCGCCGGATATCAACGAGAGTTACAGAAATTTCACCGTGGTTGGAAATCAAATTCGATTCGGGCTTGCAGGGGTAAAGAACGTGGGAGATGCTGCCATCGATACGATCATCGCGGAGCGAGAAGAGAAGGGCAGATTTCAATCCCTTTTCGATTTTTGTAAAAGGGTCGATCTCAGAAGAGTGAATCGTCGGGTGGTTGAAAGTCTGATCAAGTGTGGCGCTTTCGACTTCTCAAAGGTCCATCGATCCCAGATGTTGACTGTCCTGGAGGACATTCTTGGGCGTTCCCAACGTAAGAGAGGAGAGGCTCAGCTGAGTATGCTGACACCCCTCTTGAAGGAAACGGAGCAAGGCTACCCCGAAATCGAGGAATTTCCGGAGAATCAAATGATTGCTTTCGAGAAAGAAACGATCGGTTTTTATATCTCGCGACATCCTTTGTCGCGCTATCAAGAGGAAATCAGGAAACATACGAATGAGGATACCTCTACGCTCGCAAGACTGCGAAACGGTGAAGAAGTACAGATTTGTGGCCTCGTCAGCAGCTTGAAAGAGATCGTTACCAAGAAAGGAGATCGAATGGCCTTCTTGAGCCTGGAGGATTTAAAGGGATTTGTGGAGATCATTCTTTTTCCGGAAGTCTTTAAGGCCGCCTTGCCCTATTTGAGGGGAGGAGATCCCATACTCGTTCGAGGCGTGCTCGATCTTTCCGACGAGCAGATAAAGGTAAAGGGCACGGAGGTTCGACCTCTTTTGGATTCATCATCTCCTTCGGCAAAAGTCCTCCATCTAAAGATCCCCCTCGCCTCATTAACGACGTCCCGGCTCGCAGATCTGAAAGAGATTATCGTCAGCCATAGTGGATTCCACAAAGTCCTCATCCATTTTGTCGATGAAGAACGCCGAGAAACGATTGTCGCCTTGTCCGACCGCTACACCGTCGATCCTTCGCCGAGGTTCCAAGATCACGTTAAGAATCTCTTGGATTCTCCTGCTCTCTCTTTTGAATAAGAGGACTCAGATCGGTATTCCAATGGGAGCAAAAATCCAAATCTTACCAGAGCAGATTTCCCAAGCCATTGCTGCAGGGGAGGTGATTGAAAGACCTGCCTCGGTGGTTAAGGAGTTGATGGAAAACGCGATTGATGCGGGAAGTTCGGAGATCATCGTTGAATTGGAAACCGGGGGGCTCCAACGGATCTGCATTTGCGACAATGGAGAAGGAATGGATCGCGAGGACGCCCCACTTGCCCTTCGACGATATGCCACCAGCAAAATCAGAAAAGTGGAAGACCTCTACGCGATTCACACTCTCGGGTTCAGAGGGGAGGCCCTACCCAGCATCGCTTCTGTTTCCCAAATGACCATGAAGACCCGGGTATCGCATTCTATGAGCGGAACGAAAGTTGTTTGTGAAGGGGGGGAGATAAAAAGTATCTCTGAAGTTGGCTGTCCCATTGGGACAGAAGTCGAGGTCAAGAATATCTTTTACAATCTTCCTGCGAGAAGAAAATTCTTAAAATCGATTCGGTCAGAGCTTCGCTACGCTTTAAATCATTTCTTCCGGTTGAGTCTTTTTCATCCTACGATTTCGTTCAAGTTCATTCATGACGGCCGAATGCTTCACGAGTTCCTCAGAACGGAATCCCCGATGGTTCGAATCGAAGCGGTTTTGGGAAGAGACGTGTATGATCATCTCCGGCCCTTCGAATTTGAAAATGGGGAGGTCAGGATTTCAGGGTTTGCCAGCTTGCCCACCTTTTCGAAGGGAAGCGCTGATGGCATCTATATCTATGTCAATCAACGATTTGTGAAAGACCGGATCGTGACAAAAGCCATCCTCGAAGCCTATCGCCATGTCATCCCATCAGGAAAATTTCCCATTGTTCTCTTGTGGATTACGCTCCCTCCGTATGCCGTTGACGTGAATGTTCATCCGACGAAGGCGGAAATAAAGTTCAGAAATCCAGAAAGGGTTTTTCAGGCCGTCATCGGGACGCTTAGTTCTCTCTATGAACGAAGAGATTTGCTGGAACAACCATTCCAAGGGGAGGGGGAAGGAGTTCCTTACAAGGCCGTGAAAGATAGTCTACCTTCCGTGAAACCTAAATCCTACGCCATTCCTTTCCCCGGGATGAAATCGGGAGAGGAAGACGTTGCGCTCGTCAGAGAACCTCTCATCCCGGAATGGAAGGCAGAGGAGAAGATTCCCTTCCGTATTCTGGGACAGATCCAAGAGACCTATATCCTTTGCGAAGGAGAAAAAGGGCTGATCATTATTGATCAACATGCAGCCCATGAACGAATCCTCTTTGAAACGTACAAGAAGAAATACGAAACGGAGTCTGTCCCTTGCCTCCGATTCCTGATTCCACATCTGGTAGAACTTTCCGTCGAAGAATCTTTTAACTTAATGTCACATCTCGAAGACTTCCAAAAGATCGGATTTGAAATCGATCCGATGGGTGAAAAGGTCTATGCCATTCGATCTATCCCTTCCTGGGTCGATCAAAAGGACCCCAAGGAAATGGTCAGGACGATACTCGATGAACTTCCTTTCTTGGAGAGAGAGAAGAAAAGGGCAGAAACCATTCATACCATTTTAGTGACGCTGGCCTGCCATTCTGCCATAAGAGGCAATTTCATGTTGAGGAGAGAAGAAATGGAAGAGCTAGTGAGAAGTCTATCTCCCTATGGCTTGTCTACTACTTGCCCTCATGGTAGGCCTGTCTTTTTTGTCGTTTCTCGGGAAGAACTGGCTAAAGAATTTAAAAGGAAATCCTCCTTCTAATTTCGACGTTACCCTGCCGTTGTATCTCGTCCTATTGACTTCGCGATAGGGAAGTCGTAATAAAACCTGATTACCCTTTGCTGAAGTTTTTGATGTGCGATCTGATTCTCTTTAATGCGAACGTGATGACGATGGATCCCGCTCTGCCCCGGGCAGAACTGGTTGCGATTAGGGACGGTACGATCGTTCAGGTGACGCAGAATGACCGACTTCGCTCACTGATAGAAAAGAACACCCAGACAATCGACTGCAGGGGCAGAACAATACTGCCTGGTTTTATTGACGCCCATTGCCATGTTCCGGCCTATGCCGAAAGTCTCGTCTCGCTCAACCTCTCACCCCGCGAACATGTCCTTTCCATCGCCGATATCCAAAACAGAATCCGCGACGTCTGCAACGACCGTGCGCAGGGAACCTGGATAAGAGGTAGGGGCTATAACGAATTCTATCTGGCTGAAAAGCGTCACCCGAACCGATGGGATCTGGATGCCGCCACCTCTGCCCACCCGATCAAACTCACCCACCGATCGGGCCATGCCCACGTCCTCAACAGCCTCGCACTGAAATATGTAAGGATTACCGTAGAGACGGGAGATCCGCCCGGAGGGCTGATCGATCGCGATCCGGAGACGGGGGAGCCTACAGGCATCCTCTATGGCATGGGAGATTATCTTGCACAAAAAATACCGCCCATCGATGACGCCGAGATAGAGCGGGGATTGACCCTCGCAAATCAGAAGCTTCTTTCCTACGGGATTACCTCCGTTCAGGATGCTTCAGCACATAATGATCTGCGGCAATGGAGGCGGTTTGAAGCATGGAAGGCGCAGGGAATCTTTAAACCCCGTGTGACCATGATGATGGGCATCGAGGGTTTCGAAGAATCGAAACGCCAATCGTATTCATCATGCGTCGAGGAAGGCCAGCTCGGGCTTGGGGGTGTGAAGATTATTGTCGATGAAGTCACAGGTAGCCTTCATCCAAGCCGGGAAGAACTGAATGAGAGGGTTCTGGCAATCCATGAAGCAGGGCTCCAGGCGGTCATCCATGCTGTGGAAGAACCTGTAATCGAGGCTGCCTGCAATGCAATCGAAAATGCCCTGCAAGCTCAGCCTCGACAGGATCACCGGCATCGTATCGAGCACGGTTCTGTCTGTCCTCCGCCCTTGTTGCAGCGACTTCGTGCTCTCGGGATTGTGGTTGTGACGCAACCTACTTTCGTCTATTATAGCGGGGATCGATACTTGAAAACTGTGCCCGACCGTCAACGGCAATACCTTTACCCGATAGGCTCAATGCTGAAAAACGGTATACTCGTCGGTTCGAGTTCCGACTTCCCTATCGCCGATCCGAACCCATTGGTAGGCATCTATGCTGCGGCTACCCGAAGAACTGAAGGCGGAAAGAGCCTCTTGCCCAGGGAGAAAACAGGGCGGGATGAGGCTCTGCAGATGTGCACGCGGCTCGCCGCAGTCACTAATTTCGAGGAAGGGATCAAGGGGTCGGTGAGTCCCGGCAGAGTGGCCGACCTTGTCATGGTGAGTGAAGATCCTCTCGTGGTTGACGCCGACACCATAAAGGATATCCAAGTCGAGATGACCATCCTAGGTGGCGAGATAGTCTGGAGTCGAACGAGCCAATAACGAAAGGCTGACCGGCCGGAGCCTCACCTGAGGGCTAACGACCCGGCAGTGAAAGGACTATCCTCCTTCTGTCTGTCTTTGTCACGGTCACCTTACTAACCGATAATTCCTTTTTTAATATAGGACCGGATCTCTGCCTCAGGAAGGCCCAGCAACTCCGCAAGAATATAGTGGGTGCCCTCGCCCAACAGAGGCGCAGCTTTCCAGCCTTTTGCTTTCTGACTCCCGAACATCAGAGGAGATCGATCTGAACACGTTGTCCCGAGAATCGGATGTTTGAGGGGAATGAAAAAATGTCGAGCCGCCAGCTGATCATCCCTTGCAAGATCTTCCGCATTCTGGAGCACGCCTGCTGCAATACCGGCCTTTTGAAGGCGATGAACGATCCGTTCGGCAGTATGATTGATTGTCCAACGACCGATTAGCTCGTCTAGCTCTGCCTGATTTTCCATTCTTTTTGCCAGCGAGGAAAACCTGTCGTCTCTCAGTTCGGGTTGTTCGGCGACTCGGCAGAATGCCTGCCACTCCTCTTCGTCATAGACAGCAATGACACACCATCTATCATCACCGAGGCAGCGGTAGCAGCCGTACGGGGCAGCAAGGTTATATTCATCACATCTCTGTCTCCTAGCGTTTTTTTCCGGTTCCATGGCAGCGTCCATGAAGGCAGGGCCAAGGAGCGTGCACACCGCTTCATATGCGGAAAGATCGATATATTGGCCTTCGCCAGTCATATCTCTATGCTCCAGGGCAGCGAGGATGGCGAGCACCCCATAGAGACCAACGATCGTGTCCCCATAAGCATGGCCCAGACAAATTGGTGCATCAAGTCCATACGACATCGCAGAGGTGAGGCCTGAAAGGGCGTGGAACGTGGGTCCGAAGCCGACAAAATCCTTCCAGGGACCCGTCTGACCCATAGCTGAAATACTGGCCATAATGAGATCCGGTTTCACCTCTCTCAACCGGTCATAGGTTAATCCCCAGTTGGTCATGACCCGAGGAGAGAAACTCTCAACGAGCACATCGCTGATCGCTGCAAGTTTCATTGCGATATCTCTTGCCTCGGGATGGCTCAGGTTGAGGGTGACGCTCCGTTTGTTTCGATTCCATGTGTTGAAATACCCTGTGTTATTCTGCTCTACACCCTGCGCCGTCTTTTTGGACTGGATTTTTATCACTTCGGCACCGAAATCTGCGAGGACCCGCGTCGTGTAGGGTCCAGCGAGCATCCAGGTGAAATCAAGCACTCGTATTCTTTTTAGAATCGCTCTATCGGTATTAGAGTCCATTAAATCACCTTCATTTTGGCAAGTTCCTCGATCCTTCTTCGACCGACTCCCAGCTTCTCTAAGATTTGTCTAGTATGTTCGCCTAGCAAGGGGGCGGCCTTGGACGAAGGGGGTGAAAAGGAGCTGAACTTGTAGGGAGGGCCAGGAAGGGAAATCGCCAGGCCGGCTCCAGGCAGTTCTGTCTCGACGAAAAATCTGCGGGCTGCAAGCTGCGGGCTTTTGAGAACCTCCTCGGGAGAATCTACGGGCGCCCAGGGAAGGCGCATAGCCTGGCCCAATTCAAACAGTTCGACTTTCGTGTGGTTCCTGGTCCACCGTCCCACCACTTCCATAATATGATCGAAGTGCTCTTCCCGGTAGATTTGCTGCTGCCAATCCTCTTGGAATAGGTTGTCTGCTTTTCCCTCGGAGCTCATCAATTCTAATAGGGTCTCCCAGTTCTGCAGGATCGTGATCTGAATGTGGCCATCCTTGCAGGGAAGAATGCAGAAAAGGCTATTTCCGTAAACGTTGCCTTGCCTTCTGGCTATGGTTTTGTCATCGAAGTAGTCAACCATGATATGGTCCAGCGTGGAAGCGACTGCCTCCTGAGTCGAAAGGTCGATAGAGCATCCCTTTCCCGTTAGTTTCCGCTTCCTCAGAGCCAGAAGAACGGCGACGGCCCCAAACAGAGATGCCGCATAATATGATTGCTGGCCGGGGGGTTTAACGGGTGGACCCGACGGGATACCGGACACATACATCTGACCGCCAGAAGCAGAAGCGATACTATCACATGAACGATAATGACGCTTCGGTCCTTTCTGGCCAAATCCAGTGATCGAGACATGGATCAGGCTGGGATTGATGTGGCGTAGGAGTCCAAAACTCAAACGGAGTGCACGAAGATGCCCGGGAGGAAAGGTCTCTATCAAAACATCGGCTTTCTTCACCAATTTGTGGAAAATCCTCCGGCCCGCCTTCTTGTCCAGATCAAGGGTGAGCCCAAGCTTGTTCGTGTTGTGGTAAGAAAAGAAGAGGCTGCTCCTACCTCCATCCGTCTTCACATCATAAAAGGGTCCCACCCTTCTCGAAGAATCGCCTTCTGGTTTTTCAACTTTGATCACGCGGGCGCCGAGGTCGGCGAGAAGCTTGGAGCAGAAACCGCCTTGTTCATCCGCCAAATCAAGGACTAGTATGTCCCCGATGAAGGCCCTTTTTTCACTTTTATCGTTGGGATAATTTGTATTTTGAGCATTCATGCTTGGTACAGATTTCGTGGTTCCAACTTGGAATTTGCTCTACTCAGACCCATGCTTGCATCAGTGTTAGAAGAAAATTTCTAGACTCGACCATGTAAGAATCTAACATAACGAAAGTGAATTTGTACACAGAAAGACCGAGCGATTTCGGCTTTCGAATTAGATGCCCTTTAAGGGGGTGTATGAAGTGCTCAATTATTCCTGTCTAATATCTTTTCTTTTTTGTTATAATAGTCTCCTATGTCTGAGAACAGAACTTCCCCTCCGTCAGCCTGGCGTCCCCTGAAGAGACCCTTTTACCGAATGCTCTGGATTGCGAATTCGTTCTCGATGATAGGGGTATGGATGCACGATGTGGGTGCTGCGTGGCTTATGACTTCCCTTGCACCTAACCCATTCATGGTTGCCATGATCCAGACTGCCTCGGCATTGCCTCTGGCTTTGCTCGCCCTCCCAGCAGGCGCTTTGGCGGATATCTTCGATCGCAAGAGGCTCATCCTCACAACTCTTGTCTGGAGGATAATCGTGTCAGGAGGGTTGGGTTTCATTACTGTCTTCGGGTATACTACCCCCTCTGTCCTTCTCGCAGCCACCTTCGCCTTGGGTTTTGGCATGGCCATGAGTGCGCCGGCATGGCAGGCCGTCATTCCTGATGTTGTGCCGCGCGATGAAGTGCCGGAGGCCGTCACGCTGGGAGCTGTAGCCTTTAATGTAACCCGCGGTGTAGGGCCTGCCTTGGGAGGTTTCGTCGTGGCTGCAATGGGCTCAGGTGGGACATTTCTTCTCAATGCAGCCTCTTTATTTTGGATTACCCTCGTCATAGGCTCATGGAAACACACGGTTGCCAAGAGTGCCCTGCCTGAAGAGCGGCTGATCGGAGCGATCCGGACCGGGATACGATATGTGGGGAACTCTCCAGAGGTCAAGAATGCGCTTATCCATACGGGGGCATTCGCCATCTGTGCAAGCGCCATGTGGGCACTCTTGCCTATTGTGGCAAAACAGTACATGGGACTGACGTCAGTCGGCTACGGTACGCTCCTCGGCGTCTTCGGAATAGGGTGTTTCTTGGGTGTTCTCATCCTCCCGAGGATTCGGCAAAGATTCACGATCAACCAACTCATTTCTATAACCGTGGTCCTGTTCTCCGTAGTTCTCTTTGCCATGGCCTATGTCCGGGACTTTGCATTATTGGCCTGTGCTATGCTCATCGCCGGTGCTTCGTGGTTGGCTCTCCTTTCTTCGCTCATGGCCTCACTCCAGTCAGTGACGCCCTCATGGGTGCTGGGGAGGGTGATGTCCGTACATGCCCTGGTTTTCTTCGGCACCCAGGCTGCTGGGAGCGCCTTTTGGGGATTTGCAGCAGGTGCGATCGGACTACCCGGGGTGCTGACGGGTGCCGGTGTGCTCCTCATTGCAAGTCTCGCTCTGACGCACCGGTACAAAGTGACAGCCGGTGAACGGCTTGACCTGAGCCCATCCAGAGAATACACCCAGGCACCTCTTGTCAACCGACCCGGCATGGAGGAAGGGCCTGTGCTTGTGACGATCGAATACCGAATTGATCCCATGAAGGCGTCCGATTTCCTCCGGGCTATGGGTCCTATGAAGGCAATCAGGCGCAAATATGGAGCGATCCGGTGGACCCTTTTCAGAGATGTGGCTGATCCAAGCCATTACCGCGAGTCTTTTGCCGTAGAATCGTGGGTCGAGCATCTCCGACAGCATGACCGATTTACAATCTCCGACATAGCAATCTTGGAGCGAGTCTACTCCTTTAATCTTGATGGAAGGCCCAAAAGGGTGGATCACTTTATTGCTGAGCCTGTGCCCAAGGTCAGTGCAGGCCATCTGGAGATAGAACCATAATTCCTGCCGCACATGGGCCGTACTTCCTATCTAGTGTCTGACGTGCTATGTCTGAATTCATATGCGGGGGAGAATGCCACGAAATATGCAGCAGAAATGAAAGAAGAGAAAGGGTATGATGTAGATAGAAGGATAGATGGGGACCTTCTCATTATGGCGAGAACAGATTTTCTGTCAGTCTTTAGCCTAGAGGATGCTATTGAGCGGGCCAACAGGTATTGGGAGGCAGGCGCAGATCCCCTATTTGTCGAGGCTCCGACTTCGAAAGAAGAAATGATAAGAATTAATCACGAGATTAATGCTCCCACCATGGCGATACAGATAGAACAAGGCAGAACGGCTATCCTTACCACAACAGAGTTAGAGGAGATAGGGTTCAATACAGTGGTCTATCCTGGAACTAGTTTTTTGTTGCCGCTTTTGCAATAAAGAAGGTCATGGAAGAGCTTAACCATAAGGGGACCACAACAGGTTTCTTGGACAAAATGATCCTTTTTGATGATCTTAATAGACTCGCGGGTCTAGAGAAGGTCCGGGAGATCGAAGCCTATTATCATAAGGACCTTTTGAACCAGCAAGGAAGAAACCATTAATCCAGCTATTGACCTTGATGAATTTGGGACCATTCCATTGGAATGCTCCGCATTGAAAGAAGGATGAACCCATAGTGACGAACCCGGGTGGAAAGAGAGGCGCTAAGAAAAGGAGGTAACAAATGAAAAGAGGAATGGAGGGTAGAGTGGCATTGGTGACCGGTGGAGCCTCGGGCATCGGGAGGGCAACGGCCCAGATGTTTGCCCGAGAAGGGGCGAAGGTCATTGTGACTACCGATTCAAATGTAAAAGGCGGCGAGGAGACGGTCCGACTCATTCAGGAAGCCGGGGGCGAAGCGGCTTTTATCCAGTGTGATGTATCGAAGGCAGAAGAGGTTGAGGCAACGGTCAACAAAGGTGTGAAGATCTATGGGTCACTCGATTATGCCTTCAACAACGCCGGTATCGGTCCCGATGGCAAACGCGTACCGGTTGTCCCAATTGTTGACTGCCCGGAAGAACTCTGGGACCGCACGATAAGCGTCAACCTGACGGGGGTCTTTCTTTGCATGAAGTATGAGATGAGGCAGATGCTCAAGCAGAGGTATGGAGCCATTGTGAACTGTTCCTCTGTTGGAGCCTTTAAGGCAGTGCCCGGCTTTGCAGCATATGACGCAAGTAAAAGCGGATTGTTCGGGCTCACCAAAGCGGCAGCCCTGGAGGGTGCCACCTCAGGCATCAGGGTCAACGTGATATGCCCTGGTCCTACTTGGCGGACCCTTTTATATGACAATCTGACAAGTGCTCAGCCGGAAATGAAGGAGCAATTGCCGGAAATAATCCCGATGAAGCGGATGGCCGAACCCGAAGAGATGGCTGAGGCTGTCATCTGGCTCTGTTCAGACGCGGCTTCCTTTGTCACCGGTCACGCCATGCCCGTTGACGGTGGTATGACTTCAGCTTGATCGCTCTGCCCCTCATGCGAAAGAGGGGATAATGAGGAGGAATAAAGCCCGGGTCTCGGGGGAAGCCTTCACCCCTTTCCTACTCGTGGAACGTCTTCACGGGCGCAACGTGTGGTGCAGTATCCATGACGCCGGATATTTTGGAAATGATTCTTTGGAATGGATGGAGAGATAGCAGGCATGTTTTTTCCAAGACCACGAAGATGGAAGTTTTCGAAAACAGTTCCGGTTCTTTCTCACAATGGGAAAGATCATCTATCTTTTTCTCCACAAGCGGCCCGTTACTTCTTAAATCGGCTTAAGGTATTTCTTCATTATTCTTAGAGCTTTCTCCGGTTCGGATTGGGCAAGCAGACCTGTCGCATACATGATGTAGTCTTGGTCAAGATAGAAGTCCGCTCTCCTCGGTTTCAGCAGGCTCCCACTCTCAGAATCAGCGAGGACTCCGCTCAGGATTTCTCTAGGAGAGGAAGAGCACGTGATGGGACCGCCTGTGCCGATTACGTTGGTCACTTCCGTCAAGTCTTTGCCCACCTGAATGAGCATTTCTCCGTGGGGGCCATAAGCAATTTCTAGTTTTCCGACATGCCTCTCAAAGGATGTTTCTACCGCAACACGGGCCAGTTGACCATCCACCGCCATTTCTTTCTCATTTCTTGGAATTCTGCCTGGGTCAGAGCGGAAGATGGAGACAATCTCTTCGTCCACCGCAATTCCTTTTTTCTTGCAAATTTCCACCAGGGCATCTATATTGTGCCGCACACCAAGATCGCCCTCCACGGTTCTTTTTGCGAACGGCTCCGGCAGACCTTTCAAGAATACCACTCCTCTGGTCGGAGTTCCTTGTGCGATGGAATAGACATCCGTCGTGGCGCCTCCCACATCAATGACGATGATTTCCCCCAGTCCCTCGCCTTCTTTGGCGCCGGTACTGAGGAGGACTGCAGCATTCAATACGGCTACAGGGGTAGGCATGATGATATTGCTCACCAGTTCCTTGGCCTTGTCTAACCCCTTGGTCTTAACGATGTTCTGCATGAATACTTCTCTTATAGCCTCACGACAAGCCTGGACTTCCAGTTTTCCTATCTCGGGCATCACATTCTCGACAAACCTTGCCGTCTTAGCTGAGGCGCTGAAAATCTGGCCGATCTTATCATAGGCGCACTTATTACCCGCTACGACGATTGGAGCATCTATTTGGGATCGCGACAGAAGACCCGCATTGTGGACGATGGCGCTTTCATTCCCTCCGTTGGTACCGCCGGCGAGAAGGATAAGGTCTGGAGAGGTTTCCTCTATCTGACTGATCTCCCTGTGAGTAAGTTGATAGCAGTAATGGCCTACCATTTTTGCCCCGGCCCCCAAAGCAGCTCGCTTGGCTGCCTCGGAGCTAAGCTCGGGTACCAGGCCGATAGAAACCATGCGCAGCCCTCCCGCAGCACTGCTGCACGCGATCATTTCCTTCGCCTTTGTGCTCCCGATCTTTTCCTCTATCTTTCCTAAAGCATTCTTAAGGCCAATGGTGACGTCCTCTTTGACGGTCGTGGGTGCTTTGGCTGTTGAAAGAACCAGTTCTTCGTCCAGGTCTATGGCTACCGCCTTAGTAAAGGTGCTCCCTATGTCGATCAACAGCTTCATGCCCTTCGTCACCATTCTCCCTCATGCGGAAAGCAACAGAACGCATTCTCCGATCGCGATGCCAAAGCTTGTTTGCCGCTTCTTGTTATGCACGGACATTTACTCTCAGGTCCATTATAGTCCGACTTTTTTTTATATTTATGATCTAAATCATTGCCGTAATTCAAGGATAACCTATAAAGTAGTGCAAGCTGAATTGCATTGCGAGTGTTTTCGGTTCGAGGTAGACTCGGATGATCACAATGCCCAAGGAACTTAGCGACATTATTGGAGCCGCTCTACGTCCCAGAAGGGACGGCGAAGGAAAACTGCTGAGCCTCGACGAGGCGGTGGGACGTTATGTTAGGCCACGAATGAAACTGCACCTTGCTGCGGGGATTGGAGGACCGAGTGCCGCCATCTGTGAAATCCTCAGGCAATATTCTGGAAAGACCCCGGAATTTACATTAATTCAAAGCACATTGTCGGGACACGCGCTTAACCTCGTCCATTGCAACCTTGTTAAGAAACTCATCTGCTCAGTCTGCGCAGACATTTCGGCATCCGGACGGCCCAGCAGGATCATCCAAAGGGCCTACGGAGACAACACAATTCAATTAGAGAATTGGTCCCTTTGTTCGCTTCAGCAGAGACTCATGGCAGGTGCCCTCGGTGTTCCCTTCCTGCCGACGAGGTCTGTTCTTGGCAGCAGTATTGCCTCTGATAACAAGGAATCTTTCAGAGAAATGGAAGATCCTTTTGGGTCTGAAGAGAAGGTTGGCATTGTAGAGGCTCTTAACCCCGATATTTCCATCATCCACGGATGTGTGGGGGATTTGGAAGGAAACATCATTCTGTCCTCTCCCTATGGTGAAGATCTGTGGGGTCCTCTGGCAAGCAGCAACGGAGTCTTGGCGACAGTAGAGAAGATTGTTCCTACCGAATTCATAAAGAAATACTCGGCCCTGGTCAAAATCCCGGGCTGTGTTGTCAACGCCGTGTGTGTGGCTCCTTTGGGTTTGCATCCCTTCTCGCTCCCTAACCCGGGTATCACCGACTTTGATCCTTATGAAAAAGACATTGATTTCTTGAACGAGCTCCATGGGGCATCAAAGAGCGAAAGCACCTTGGACGGCTGGATAAAGGAATGGGTCACAGACTGTGCCACACACCAACACTACCTGGACAAATTGGGACAGGGCAGAATAACAAGCCTAAAAGAGAAATCGAAGGACTCAAGAAGCAGAGTCATGTCAGCTTCCATTCCACAGTCTGAATCGCGAAAAGAAATTGATTCCGATGAAATGATGCTCATCGCCCTATCCAGAGAAATTGTGAACAGCGTGCGGACCCACGGGCACAGACTGATCCTTGCAGGAGCCGGCACTCGCGGCATCGCAGCATGGTTAGCCTACTACCAGCTTAAGACTGAGGAGTGTGAAATTGAGCTGATTACAGGAAACGGACAAATTGGCTACCTGCCACTTCCAGGGGAATCGATACTTTCAAGTGAGGCTAGCGTGCGAAGCTCGAAGATGCTGACCGATACCATCACGACGCAAGGGGTCTTTGTTGGAGGAAAGAACAACAAGTGTCTCAGCGTGCTGGGTGCAATTCAGATCGATAAATACGGGAACATCAACTCGACAATGACTTCTACGAGACAGTTTCTAATGGGTTCTGGTGGGGCAAACGATGCCATGAATGCCCGAGAGGTGATTGTGGCCCTCGATCAATCAAAGGATCGCTTTGCAGAAGAACTTCCCTATATCACAGGCCGGGGTAAGGCGGTAACTACTGTCGTATCAACGATGGGCATTTTCAAAAAACCAAGCCCCCAGGAGGAACTTCATCTTGTCGCATGTTTTCCGAGCGCACAGCCGACGAGCGTGAGAGAAAAGGTAAAGGAAGTTCAGGATCGTTGTGGATGGCCCCTGAAGTTGGCGTCTCAGATTAAGGAGATATCCAAACCGAGTCAGGGGGAGTTGGATCTGCTTCGGTGGCTTCTCTCCTCACCTTCGTCTTAGGCAATGGGTGGAGGAGCATGTCCCAGGAAGTCCGGGCCGGACATTGTCTGACGGCGGCAGCTTGTAAAAACTCTCGTGACAGATTATTCTCCTAATAGGCAGGTGATTTGACCCCAGCCCATGATAATCAGCTAAGAAGGAGATATTTATGAGCGGCCCCTTACGAGGTGTTCGGGTTATAGAATGTGCCGGGTATCTGAGCGCTCCGACAGCCTGTTACATGCTGGGTGACCTAGGAGCCGAAATCATTAAGGTGGAGGATAGAGAAAAGGGGGACCCTGCCCGTGGAACATCGGCTCTCTTCGGTACGTCCATGTCTTTGCCGGACGGAGGCAATATTCTGTTTGAAACGGCCAACCGAAATAAGAAAAGCATCACCCTCGACCTGAAAAAGGAGAAAGGGAGAAAGATCCTCTATCAGCTGGTTGAATTATCGGAAGTATTTTGTACAAACTTTTCCCAATCAGCGATTGGCAATCTGCAGATTGACTACCAAACCCTGAGCAAGTACAATCCAAAGCTGATCTATGGGGTTGCGACAGGATACGGGTTGTTAGGGCCCGACAGTAACAAACGAGCTTTCGACAGTATTGCGCAGGCCCGATCCGGAATGATGTATGCCGCGGGTGGGGACCCCGATGCCCCTCCGTCTCAGATCGGGGGACCGATATTTGATCAGATGACCGGGACTCTTCTGGCCTATGCAATACTGGCTGCGCTTGTGGCCAAAGATAGGCAGGGGATTGGGCAACAGGTAGAGGTGTCGTTGCTCGGTTCGGCCATACATTTGCAGGCCTACAACATTAATACGGCATTGCTACGAGGGCGTCAGATTCCAAGGCCTTCGAGGCGAACATTGAAAAACCCGATGGCCAACCATTACGAGTGTGCCGATGGAGAATGGCTGCTGCTGTCAGAGGCCCAGTCAGATAGATTCTGGCACAACTTCTGCGTCGCGCTGGGCATTGAGCATCTGGAAAAGAATGAGAAGTTTGCAGACGCTGCCAGAAGGCGTGACAATTTCCGGGAGCTCACCGGAATCATTGAAGAAGTCTTCAAGACGAAGAAAAGAGGTGAGTGGATAGCGATTCTGAATGAGAAAGGCGGTGGCCTTGCGTTTTCACCCGTTCTGAAACCTACCGATCTCTCCTCGGACCCACAAGTGGTACAAAATGACTATATCGTCGAGGTTGACCATCCTTCGCTGGGTCGAATCAGTGTGATAGGCAATCCAGTCAGTTTCACTGGAACGCCCGTACACATCGACGGCTATGCGCCTCAGTTTGGACAGCATACGGAAGAGGTATTGCTGGATGTGTGTGGCTACTCCTGGGAACAAATACAGGAATTGAAGGATGAGGAAGTGATTTAGGGCTCGGAGAAGGAGGAATAGATGGAGCCTAAGATCAGGAATAAACGGATAGACGAAGACAGGTTCTTGAAAATGAGGGAGCCAGTCCTTGCTCTTTGGCCGACTGGCAAGGAAGTGGATCTCGATGAGGCGATTGAGTATCAGAAGAACCTACCTGAGACCAAGAGCTTCTTAAAAGTGATTGAAAGACTCCATCGAGAAGAGAAAACAGTCGTCTTCCCGAGGGCAGGAACGCCGATTCTGGAGGATCAGATAAGTCTCTGCAAAAACCTGGAGAGATCGGGAGTTCCGTTCATACCGGTAACAACGGATAGTTACACGCGCTTGCTCCAGTTTAAGAAGGTTGAGGAGGCGCTTGAGGAGAGCATCAGGACCGCCAAACCAATGCTCAATGGGTATCCTCTTATCAACCATGGGGTAAAAAAGACAAGGAAAGTGATTGAAAGCGTGAGTGAAGGTGCCTTTGACCCGAGGCTATCGCGTCTGTCCTATCCCCTGGCATCGGAAATTGCCTTTGCCTCAGGGATGACGGGAATTGCGGCCAGTCCGTTTATCTCATTCGGTGCTTACGAAAAGACTTGTACCCTTGAGGAGTCGATGGCCCAGTGTCAGTACGTTCAGAGGCTGGTCGGGTACTATGCGGATCGGGGCGTTATCATCACGACCGATAACCACGGATGGATTCCCACCGGTGTCTTCCCGTTGAGCGTCAATCTGGCGACCATGATCGTCGACGCCCTTACCTGTGCGGAGCAGGGTGTGAAGAGCATTGTCCCGTTGGTTCACAGCATGGGAAACCTTGCTCAGGATCTGGCTTGGATCAGGGTCACGCCGCGATTGATGAGGGAGTACCTTGACAGATTCGCCTATAAGGACGTGGTCATTCCAGGTAATTTTGCCGCTCAGACGCCGCTCTATCCGATGCCCCAGGGGCTGGGAGGGGCCTTTGCGTTTCTCAACTATACCGCCGTGCTGGCTGCGCTGGGGAAGGTGGAGTCAGTATTCCTCAGGACAATCGACGAGGGTGCGGGTGTCCCGACGGAAGAGGCTCATGCACTCAGTTACACATCAGCCAACTGGCTTTTCAATGTGATCAGGGGACAGAAGATCGAATTTGAGATGAAAGGGGTGGATGAGGAAGAGAGAATAGCAGAAATGGAAATCAGGGCTATTCTGGACAAACTTCTGGAGATAGGAGACGGTGATATCATTGTTGGGTCCACCCGGGGGGTTGAAGCTGGAATGATCGATTCGTCCTTCAGCCCGAACAGGACGGTAAGGGACTTGGTCCTCGGAGTGAAAGACAGTAAAGGCGCAGTCCGTTATGCGGAGTTTGGAAATCTTCCCCTGCCCAAAGAGGCCAAGGAATTCCATCGCCAGAAGCTGGCAGAGAGGGCGAAAGAAGAGGGAAGAAAAATGGATTATGTTGTCACGGTTGAGGATTTCTGGTCCTTTAGCAAGGGACACCTGATCGGGAAACCGTAATAGGTCCTATGTGCCCCATAGGATCTATTAGAAGGAGGATGGTGATCATGAAAAGTCCGACAGTGATCACAGGCACAGTAGGTATGGATGCTCACGTCATTGGCACCAAAATACTATCCCGTGCTTTACGGGAGGCTGGTTTCAACGTCGTGGAGCTGGGAATCTTGACTCCTCCGGAGGAGTTTATTCAAGTCGCCATCGAAACAAATGCGGATGCGATCTTAATGAGCTCCCTTTACGGCATGGCCGAGCTAGATGTAAGGGGATTCAAGGAGAAGTGCGTCGAAGCGGGGCTCGAAAATGTGCTGCTTTACATCGGCGGTATCCTTGGCGTGGGCAGGCACGATTTCAAAGAGGATGAAATCAAATTCAAAAGGCTGGGCTTCGACAGGGTCTATCCGCCCGAGGTGGATCTCAAGGGGCCCATTGCAGATCTCTGGACAGACTTGAAGGCCAAAGGGAAGGCTTGAGGTTTGTGAGATGCAAAGAAGGAGAATGTTAGAAGGCTGCCGCGCACTAGACTTGACAGACGAAAAAGGATTTCTGTGCGGCAAGATCCTTGCCGACCTGGGCATGGATGTTATCAAGGTCGAAAGACCGGGCGGGGACCCATCCCGAAGGCTCGGCCCGTTCTGGAACGATCAAGCTGACCCGGAGAAGAGTCTCTACTGGTTTGCTTACAACAGTGACAAGCGTGGGATCACCCTCGACATCGAATCAAAAGACGGGAAGAGGATCTTTGAAGAACTGGTCAGGAAATCGGACGTTGTCATCGAGTCCTTCAAACCCGGTTATCTAGACAAGCTGGGATTGGGGTATGCTGCATTGAGCGGGATCAAGAAAGAGATCATCGTAACGTCCATAACACCCTTCGGTCAGACGGGTCCTTACAGCAGCTATGAGGCGTCTGACATCGTGCTTATGGGAATGGCAGGAGAGCTCTTCCTGACCGGCGAGGGGGACCGTCCGCCGTTGAACATTAGTGTACCGCAGGCCTGTCTCCATGCGGGTGCGGATGCAGCAGTGGGCACAATGATCGCGTACCACCATAGAAGGAAGACCGGAGAAGGGCAGCACGTCGATGTGTCGATGCAGCAAAGCGCCGCGTGGTTCCTGGCCTTCACCGTGCCCTACTGGGAGATCGACAAGGTCATCCTGGGCAGGGTAGGTCCTTTCAGAAGAAGCAGCAGCAGCGGCACCGTACAACGACAGGTGTGGCCGTGCAAGGACGGTTACGTCTTCTTCTACATGATGGGAGGTCAGCAGGGCGCAAGGCAGTGCCGCCCGCTGGTTAGATGGATGGAAGAGGAGGGGGCGGGTGACGAGTTCCTCCGGACCTTTGAGTGGGAGCGCTTCGACATGCCGACGGCCACCCAGGAACTCATAGACAAAATCTCGAAGCCCATCGCCGATTTCTTCCTCACCCGGACGAAGATAGAGGCCCTGGATGCCGCAGCATCGAGAAACATTCCCATCTGCCCGCTCTTGGGCATGCAGGACATACTCGACGATCCAAACCTCTCGGTGAGGGGGTACTGGTCCCAACTCGAATACCCAGAGCTGAATGTAACCATCCCCTACCCGAAGCAGTTTGTGAGGTCTTCTGAGAACGAGGTGTCGACTGGTTTCAGGGCGCCGCTTATCGGCGAACACAACGCCGAGGTTTATGGTGAGATCGGATTCTCTCGACATCAAATTGTGGCCTTGAAAGAGGCAGGGGTGATCTAGCACCAAGTTGCATTGAAGCTGCAACTCTGGGCAGAGATCAAGGCCGAGGTTAAGATCAGATCACAAGCATTTTCATCAGCTCAACTTAAGCCCTAGCCTTTGATTGCTTGCCAGCATCACACATAATGGAGGGAAGACGTGTAGATGTTAGCCAGAAGGAAGTGAGAAACAAATGAGTGGCCACACTCGATTCGAGAAGCTGCTTGAGCCAGGTTATATCGGGTCGGTAAAGACCAGGAACCGGATCATAAAAACCGGTGCGGGAATGCTCATGTGGCACAAGGACGACGTCCACATGAGGGAAGAGGTAAAGGCTTTCTACGAAAGGATGGCCAGGGGCGGAGTGGGGCTGCTCATCGTAGAGTCGCCCACCATCGATTATCCTCTGGGCGCGCGCTGGAGGCAACGCTATCGCATCGACGATGACAAATACATTGAAGGTCTCGGAAAACTGGTTGAGGTCGTCCATAAACACGGCTGTCCCACTTTAATCAGTGAGGTCAAGGAATATGTAGAGATAACGGGCAAGGGGCTCACCATTATCAATAAAGAAGGAGAAAGGCAGGTCATCGAGGCCGATACCGTCCTAACCGTCCTGCCGTTGACGCCCAATATGGGGCTGGTGAAGAGCCTGAAAGGAAAGGTTTCCGAGGTCTACGGCATTGGCGACTGCAAGGAGCCCCATTTGATAGCGGATGCCATCGGCATCAGCCTCCGGACCGCTCGCGCCGTCTAGGAGCGGTGCCCTCAGTATCAGTCATTAAAACTTCGATGTCTTAGAGGGAAGCATGGAGAACAGAGTATTTTCGGATCTCAAAATTGTCGCTTTCAGCACGGCCATGGTGGGTCCATTGACACTCAAGTTCTTCGCCGACTATGGCGCGACAGTCATCAGGGTGGAAACGAGCACCCGCCCGTGTGCTACGAGAACATCTTCTCCTTTCAAAGACGGGAAGCCGGGTCTCAACAGAAGCGGTTATTTCAATCACTTCAGCGCAAATATGATGAGCATGTCTCTCAACATGTCCCATCGCCTCGCCCTGGGTCTTGCGAAGGAACTCATAGCGCAGTCCGACGTAGTAATGGAGAACTTCACGCCGCAGATCATGGATCGATGGGGTCTTGGTTACGAGGAGCTGAGGAAGATAAAGCCTGACATCATCATGGTCCGGCAGAACGGTTTCGGCTCGGATGGTCCTTACAGGAACCTGGCTGCCTTCGGCATGACACTGGCTGCAATTGCCGGGATACCCAATTTCATAGGCTGGGCTGACCGCGGGCCACTGCCGGTAGGTGTAGGTGCATATACCGACTGCATCAGCCCGCGGCTTGCATCTGCTGCTCTCATTGCGGCCCTTGACTATCGTGGCAGGACTGGCAAGGGCCAACTCATAGAGCTATCCCAGTTTGAAACGGCGCTTTACTTTGTGCTGCCGGGGCTTCTCGACGCGGCAGTGAACGGTAGGGAGCCGGTCAGAAACGGAAACGCGGTAGCCTATGCTGCTCCACATAACGTCTATGCGTGCAAAGGGAAGGAGCGGTGGTGTACGATTGCCGTCCTCAATGACACCCATTGGGTAAGGTTGTGCGAGGCTATGGGCAAGCCGGAACTGGCTGGTGATGCACGGTTCGACACCTTCCTGAGTCGGAAAGAGCATGAGACAGAACTCGATGAGTTGATCAGGGGGTGGACGGCCCACTATACGGCGGAGGAGGTAACGGCCCGGCTCCAGGGTGCTGGTGTGCCTGCCGGCGTGGTGGAGAACGCAGCTGACCTCTATGAGGATCCCCAGTTAAGACAGCGTGGCCTCTTGTGGCGTATAAACCACGCCGAGATGGGACCATTCACCCATTTGGGCGCGAGTATGCAATTGTCAAGAACACCCGCGCAGGCTTACAGGCCAAGTCCCTGTCTGGGTGAACATACCGAATATGTCTTAACCAAGATACTAGGAAAGACGGATGAGGAGTTTGTGGAGCTTCTGGGAGCAGGGGTGCTGGAGTGAGAAGGGTTTTAGGTGCCAGTGTGAAGAGTCTGATCAATCTCTTTGGAGGAAAAAGTCATGGAATATGAATATGTCTTGTACAAAAAGGAAGGGCAAGTTGCTTATATTACGTTAAACAGGCCCGAAAGGCTGAATGCAGTGTCTCCGGAATTGGTCCGCGACTGGTCGGCTGCAATGACCGAAGCAGAGGACGATGAAGATGTCAAGGTCATCGTCTTCAAGGGTGCTGGTCGGGCCTTCAGCGCAGGAGCAGATCTGACAGGGGTTGGATTTGTCTATGGCATGAAGGAGCCCAAGCCGGGTGAGAAGGGTGGTCGAGTCCCTTTACGGGTAAAGCTGAAATTCGATAGAAACCTATTTCTGGAATTTCACAGGAAAGTCCTGCTGTGCCCAAAACTGACGATTGCCCAGATGCACGAATACTGTCTGGGGATTGCCTTCAACATCGTGCTCCACTGTGATCTGCTCATTGCGAGTGAAGACTGTAAGGTGGGTCACGTTGAAGAGAGGTTAGGCCAGGGAGGCATGACGATTTCGCCGATCATGGTTTTGAGATGTGGATTAACGAGGGCCCTGGACCTGTGTCTTACGGGTAAGATGATTGACGGGAAGAAGGCAGCAGAATGGGCTCTTGTCAATAGGGCAGTGCCTAAGGAGATTCTTGATGATGAGGTTCGGGAGCTTGCAAATGGACTGGCTCTCTATCCCAAAGATGGTATTGCTGTTGGTAAGGTAGCGAGACACATGCTATATCAAACAATGGGTGTGGAAAAGGGGTTAGTGGATCATTTCATTATGCACACTCTTCAAACAAATAAGGTCTATGACCCAGGGGAGTTTAACTTCTTTAAACAGAGAAGGGACAAAGGAGTGAGGGACGCCGCCCATGAAAAGCACGACCTATTTAAGGCTCTGGATAAATGACGCATAAGGCAGGATGACTATCGGCAGGAGGTTAAAAGTGTGGATGCAACGTACTTATTTGCAAAGAATCTGACAAATATTCGATATGAAGACCTTCCCCCAGGAGTCGTGGAGGCGACAAAAAAGCAGGTTCTCGATCTGTTGGGTGTTGCAGTCGGTGGCTTTTCCAAACCCGGGCCGAAGGAGCTGCGAGAAATCGTAACAGATTGGGGAGGTAAAGAGGAGAGCAGCATTATTGGCTGCACACAGAAGTTCCCGGCACCCAATGCGGCACACGTGAACGCGACCATGGCCCATGCCCTCGATTATGATGATGTCCACGAGACGGCCATCATGCATTCAGGCGTTGCTATTATACCAACGTGCATAGCAATGGCCGAGTGTCGAGGCAATGTAAGCGGTAGGGAGCTAGTTGCAAGTATTGCCTTGGGGGTAGATATGATGTGCAGGCTGGCATTAGCCACCACCCCAGGAACCCGCCCTCTCAACACCGGCTGGCATCTCACGACGCTGTATGGTTTCTTGGGTGCGGCTGGTACTGCTGCAAGAATGTTGAGGCTCGATGAAGGGGGAATCCTAAATGCCCTTGGAATTGCGTATCACCAGTGCAGCGGGAATGGGCAATGTGTCATTGATGGCGCATTAACCAAAAGGATGGGACCTGGATTTTCGGTGAAGGGGGGTATTACTGCCGCCCTGCTTGCTGAAAAGGGTGTGAGTGGGGCTAAGAACTGCCTGGAAGGAGAGTGGGGTCTGTACAAGCTCTACCACCGTGGAAATTACAATGCCAAAGCCTTGACGATGGATTTGGGAGAAACCTTTGAGGGGATTAACGTTGCCATAAAACCATACCCTTGTTGCAGAGGCGTTCATCCCGCGATCGATGCTGCCCTAGCCCTGGTAGATGAACACAACATCAAGGCTGAAGACGTGCAGAAAATCACACTGTCTGTGAGCGAGGGGCACTATCATTTACTCTGTGAGCCTGAAGATGCGAAGCTCAAACCCCGGAACCCGGTGGATGCGCAGTTCAGCATACCTTGGGGAGTGGCGACCGCGATTGTCAGGAAGGGAGTCACCCTGGAACATTTTACGGAAGCAGCCGTCAAGAGCCAAGACATCCTCGGGGTCGTTAACAAGATGAGCATAGAGCAGGATACCAGCCTAAATCGGTCAGAAAAGATTGAACCCACCCGGGTGAAGATAAGAACGAAAGAAGGGAGTGTTTATTCCAAAGAAGTGGAAGATCCCTTGGGTAGCCTCGAAAGACCTATGTCGTTCGATGACTGTGCCAGGAAATTCAGGGATTGTGCGAAGCAGCTGCGGGACGAACAAGCAGATAGGGTGATAGAACTGATTGGAAGGCTCGAGCGGCTTAACGACATCAGAGAGATAATCAAACCGCTCAGCCTGGGGTAAGTTTCGACGGCCCTCTCGACCAGGCGACCCTGGCCGGGAAGTGCAAACAAGTAGGACAGGAGTTAGAATTCGTATTGTAAGGAGGCGTCAGAAAATGGCGGAAGGGTTTGAGGGAAAGGCAGTGCTGGTAACCGGAGGAGGCTATGGGATAGGTCGGGCAGCGGCCTTAGGCTTTGCTCGGAGGGGGGCAAAAGTCGCGGTAGCAGACATAGACATCAAGAATGGGAAAGAAACCGTTCGCCGTATCAAAGAGGCGGGAGGTGATGCGGTTTTCGTGAAGGCCGACGTGTCACAGGAGGCTGAGGTCGAAGCCCTTATTAAGAAAACCGTCGAAACTTACGGCAAGCTAGACTGCGCCTTCAACAATGCGGGTATTCACAAGGTGTTTGTCTCCACCGTCGACTTCACTGAAAAGGACTGGAATGAAATGATCGACATCAACCTCAAAAGCGTATGGCTCTGTATGAAATATGAAATCCCCGAGATGCTGAAACAGGGCAAAGGAGCCATCGTTAATACGTCGTCGGCAGCAGGTTTGATCGCCGCGCCGAGCAACCCTGCCTATCCCGCGAGCAAGCACGGGGTTGTGGGATTGACAAAATCGACTGCCGTGGAGTTTGCGAGGAGGGGCATCCGGGTCAATTGCGTCTGCCCTGGCCCCACACGGACAGGAATGCATGACAGCTTGGTGGCCATTGCTCCACAAATCGTTGAGGCGATGAATATGAAGGTGCCGATGGGGCGGATAGCCGAGCCCGAAGAGGTTGCTGCAGCTGCCGTCTGGCTCTGCTCAGACGAGGCCTCCTATATTACGGGTCACGCCCTGCCCGTAGATGGCGGTCTGGTAGTGGATTGACGGGCCGGGAGGCCGACGGAGCTGCTTTCTAGCGCTGGCAGGGAAAAATGCGGTCCAACAGAGTTTCGGCTTCTGAAATGGAGGATGCCCAACGCTGAATGGTTCGTAACATTTTAGCTCGTTGAAAAGGAATGGGATTGCTCCCCTGGTTCCCACCCAGGGCGGGGGTTCCAAAGTCTTAGAATGCGGCCTTTCATATTCATGGTACTGGCATAGGGAGAGTAGACAAAACGCTGCAACACTCTTCGAGGCATCTGAATAATCCAATAATAGGTATGTGCTCCAAGACTTTTCCAGTCTCGTCCTCGGCGGGAACCAATGCTCCAAAGGGACGGTTTTGCCAAGTGTCAAACTATTAAAGTGGTTCTACCACGCAGAAATCAAAAAGGAGATAAGGTGAAATATGGTAGAAATTACTGAGAACACCGATCTCGTTGTGATCGGGTCTGGAGCAACAGGCACGGTGGCAGCCTTGACCGCCGCAGAAGGCGGCGCCAAGGTGATCCTTATTGAGAAGATGCGAAGCCTGGGGGGGGTCTCGAATTTCGCCGAAGGGATGTTTGCTGCGGAGAGTGATATGCAGCGTCCACAGTATGTCACCTACGATCGCGACGTCGCCTTCAAGACGATCATGGAGTACAGCCACTGGCGCGCCAACCCGCGTTTAGTGAGGGCGTTTGTGAACGAGACTGCCGCCACAATCAGCTGGTTGCAAGAGCGCGGAGTGGAGTTCGAGGAACTCTCGACTAACATGCCCGACGGCCCTCTGGTCTGGCATGTCTTGAAGGGGCCGGATCGAGAGCGGGCATCCCTTATGATGAAGACGCTGGCTGCCAAGGCCAAAGAGAGAGGCGTTGCCTTCTGGCTGGGGACACCGGCAAAAGAACTGATCAAGGAGGGCGGCAAGATCACCGGCGTGACTGTCGAGAAGGATGGCAAAGAAGCCCAGGTGAGCGCCAAAGCTGTCCTTGTGGCTACGGGTGGCTACGCAAACAACAAGGAATGGATCAAGAAGTATACGGGATTTGACCTCGGTGTCAATCTGATTCCAATCGGTAACATTGATAAGATGGGTGAAGGCATCCGGATGGCCTGGCAGGTAGGCGCGGCTGAAGAGGGCATGGGCGTCCTCCAACTCCTCAGGGGAGGACCGGTATTGGGCCCGGGTCTCAGTTTCATTGGACCGATCGAAAGCGCGGCGTCCCAGCCCGGCCTTTGGGTGAATCAGGATGGAGAGCGCTATTGCGACGAAAGCATTCAAGGCAACTTTTCCCTCGATGGCAACGCCATGGTCAGCCAGAGAGGGAGATATGTCTATGCGATTTTTGATGAGTCGAATGTTCGTCATTGGATGGAAAAGGGAACGGACCTGGGTACAGGCCGCATTTTCCCTCCCGGGAGCCGCCTCAATATCGGTCCGGCGCTGAAGGATGCACTTAAAAACAACGCCCCTGACATATATGCCGCGAAAACCATAGAAGAGCTGGCCGTGAAAATCGGGATGGATCCCCTCATCCTAGAGGCTACCGTCGAGGAATACAACGGATTCTGTGAGAAGGGCCATGACGACCTCTTTGCCAAGGATCCAAAATACCTCCGACCCTTGAAGGAACCGAAGTTTTATGCCCTCAAGTGTAACGCAGTCTTCCTGGGAACACTCGGCGGCATCAAGATCAACCACAAAATGGAAGTAGTGGACAAGAAGGACAATCCGATCCCAGGACTCTACGCAGGGGGAATGGATGCGGGAGGAATCTATGGAGACTCTTATGACGTAATGACGTGTGGCGGGACCCTTGCCTTCGCCATCAATTCCGGCCGCATTGCGGGGAGAAATGCCCTGGAATATATCGGCAAACAAACTCGCCTGTGCTGACTTGGCAAGTCGCGGGAGGAGAGGTCTTTTCCCGCGTGGGTTATTGAACCAAAGATTAAGGATCAACAATGAATTATGAGCGGGTTTTTGCGAAGGCTAGATCTGACTGCAGCTATCTCAGTGATCGAGGTTACATCAAGATTTATGTTGGATCGTCGACAGACGATTCGGTTGCTGCCAGTGTATTGAGCAGTCTTCAAGCGGAGACTGCCAAACGCAGCATGAAAGTAAAAGTGATCGCAACGGGATCTTTCGGATACGATGATCTTGAGCCCCTTGTATTGATCGAGAAACCAGACAAACCTGCTGTCTTGTACAACAACATGACTCCGGAGAAAGCTTCTGAGCTGCTAAGCGACTATTTGCTGAACGACAACCCTAGACCGGACATGGCCCTTTGTAGCATCGGCAGTGACAGAATAGAGAATATCCCTCATAGCTCTGATCTGCCTTTATTCAATCTGCAAGAACGAATCGCCTTACGCAACTGCGGCACCATCGACCCGGGAAATATCAACCACTCTATAGTGCGCGGGCAAGGCTATAGCGGACTTTCAAAGGCTTTGCAGATGGACCGACCGGACGTGGTAGAAGAAGTTAGAAAGTCCGGGTTGAGGGGGCGAGGGGGGGCTGGCTATGCAACGGCAGACAAATGGAAAGCCTGCCTCGATGCAGAAGGAAGCGACAAATATGTGATCTGCAATGCTGTCGATGCAGATCCGCGAGCACGTACGGCGCGACTGCTTCTGGACGGCGACCCTCACTCTGTTCTGGAAGGTCTGATGATCGGGGCATACGCTGTTGGCGCATCGCATGGCATCGTTTGTGTGAACGCAGGGTACGGCCGTGCAATAGAAAGGCTTAGGAGGGCATTAGCTCAGATGAGGGAATATGGACTTCTGGGCAATGACGTCCTGGGTTCAACCTTCAGTTCCGAAATAGAGATCGAGGAAGTGACAGCATCTCTTGTCTCAGGTGAGGAGACTGCCCTCCTCCGTTCCCTAGAAGAAAAACAGGTGCTGCCTTACTTGCGCCCACCCTATCCCGCTATGAGTGGATACTCAGGCAAGCCCACGTTGATCAGTAATGTAGAGACCCTGTCCGACGTGTCGGCCATTTTTCAAAATGGTTCGAAATGGTACTCCCGTTTTGGAACGGAACAGAGCAAGGGAACCAAGGTGGTTACTCTATCAGGCAATGTAGCTCATCAATATACTGTTGAAATTCCCTTTGGAACAACCCTTCGGCGCATCGTCGAGAATATCGGGGGAGGAGTTCCGAACGGTAAAACGATCAAAGCGGTGCAGGTGGGCGGCCCGACGGGAGCCTATTTTGCTTCTGATTCTCTGGACCTTCAAGTCGATTATGAGATTATCAGGGAAGCGGGGTCTATGATCGGTTCGGGAACAGTCGAAGTCTTCGATAGCGATTCATGCGCTGTTGAAATGACCGAAGAGATCCTCTCTTATGTTCAGACTCAGTCATGCGGTAAATGCGTTTTCTGCCGTGAAGGGACCTATCAGATGTCTGATATCTTGAAAGACATTTCTGAATATATGGGCAAGCCTCAGGACCTTGCGCTGCTGAGTGAGCTGGGTGAAGAGATGAAGATCGGCTGTATATGCGGTCTCGGCCAAACTGCTTCTAATCCTGTTCTGAGCAGCATCAGACTCTTCCGCCACGAGTATGATGCCCATATCAATGGGAAAAGATGTCCCACGAATAGCAAGCCTTAGACCTATTGGGGAAGTGTGATTTGGAAGCAATTAAACTTAACATCGACGGGCGTGCGATCGACACACAAAAAGGGAAAAGCATACTCGAGGCGTCCCTTGAAGGGGGCCTATACATTCCGCATCTTTGTCATCATCCTGATCTTTCGCCCATCGGCGCCTGCAGATTATGCGTCGTAGAAGTGGAAGGCATAAAAGGACTTCTAACTTCGTGTACGACGCCGGCTTCGGACGGAATGATCGTCAAGACCAAGACTGAGAATACAAACCACATGCGCCGGCTCGCCATGGAACTGATGCTTGCCGGGCATCCGCCCGATTGTGGAACATGCATCAAGTACCTCAATTGTGAGCTTCAGTCTATCAAGCAGTATCTCATGAGCGAGCATTTAAGTGTAAAGAGACGTTCAAAACTATTCCCGGTTAATACAGGCAACCCGCTCTTTGCACACGATCCCAACAAGTGCGTTCTTTGCGGCCGCTGTGTGAGGGCATGCCATGAACTTCGCGGTGTCGGTGTGCTCTTCTACAAAAAGAAGGGGAAAGAGACCTATATTGGCACAGCTTCAGATCTACCACTTGCTGATTCCGGCTGCAGATTCTGCGGCGCCTGTGCTGAAGTCTGCCCTAGCGGCGCCATCATGGATAAGGAAGAGTTTGCAAAAGGGAAAAGCCGAAGAGTTGCTCTGGTTCCCTGTAGATATGTCTGTCCGGCGGAAATAGATGTTCCGAGATATGTCCGCTTTATCAAGGAAAAGGATTATTCTGCAGCCACCGCCGTCATAAGGGAAAAGGTTCCTTTTCCCAAAGTGCTCGGTTATGTATGCGATCATCCCTGTGAAACGGCCTGTCGCAGGGGTGAGGTCAATCAGCCGATATCGATCAGGGATCTCAAGCGCTACGCTGCTGAGCATGATGAGCAAAGTTTTTGGAAGAAGCATGCAAACAAGAAACCTTCAACCGGCAAGGAGGTTGCCATTATCGGCTCTGGCCCAGCGGGTCTCACTGCGGCTTACTATCTTTCAAATCAAGGTCATGGAGTGACCGTATATGAGGCATTGCCTCTTGCAGGAGGAATGTTGCGTTTTGGAATTCCCGCATACCGTCTCCCCAGAAAGGTGCTCGATAGTGAGATCGAAGATATGGAAAATATAGGTGTGGAGATACTGACCAACACGCGTATCGAATCCATTGATAGGCTTTTTGAGCAGGGTCATGACGCCGTTCTTGTAGCGATCGGGGCCCATAAGGGCATGAAACTTTCCATTCCCGGAGCTGATAAAGAGGGTGTACTGATCAGCATTGATTTCTTGAGGGATGTCAATACAGGAAAGAAGGTCAGTCTTGGGAAGAAGGTTATGGTGTTGGGCGGCGGCAATGTCGCCTTTGACTGCGCCCGCATTGCGCGACGACTCGGTGCTGAACAGGTGTACATCGCCTGCCTTGAATGCAGAGCGGATATGCCAGCCGCCTGCGATGAAATCGATCAGGGAGAAGAGGAAGGTATTTCGATCCATCCTTCCAGGACGTTTACGCGGATTCTCAGTGAGAACGGGAAGATTACGGGAGTGGAATTCCTGGAGGTTGAGTCATTTAGCTTTGACGAAGATAAAAACGTTCAGATTCAAGTTATTGAAAATTCCCATCATGTTCTTGAAGCGGATACCGTTATCTTCGCGGTGGGTCAGCGGCCAGAAATTCCAGCAGGCTTCGGCCTTGACACTGCTGCAAATAGCCTCATAGAGCTAGACTCCTACACTTTTAGTACAAGCAGGGAAGGGGTGTTTGCCGCAGGCGACGCGGTGATCGGAACGGCATCTGTCATCAAGGCCATCGCTTCAGGCAGAAGGGGCGCGATCGCCGTGGACAAGTTTCTTGAAGGCACGGGAAATATCGATCAGAAGCTGGCTCCCGTTTCAGAGCCTGAAAAATGTCTCGGCCCGGGAGAAGACTTTTCATCAATGACCCGTTGCGAAGAATCCTGCATGCTGCCGGAAGAACGGCTACAGAGTTTCTGCAAGGTGGTGCAAGATATGGCTGAGAAAACTGCGGATTACGAATCGAAGCGTTGTCTGCAGTGCGACCTAAGACTGAAGATTGCGCCTGTGAAATTCTGGGGGAATTACTAATCTGGATCCAACGGCATTTCAACCAGAGCAAGGGAGGGGAACCATGGACAGAACAACTGCAGAAACCGACGTTATCGTGATCGGCTCCGGTGTTTCAGGACTGGCTGCGGCACTAACCTCGGCAGAAGGCGGCGCAAAGGTCATCGTTTTTGAAAAGCAGCGCTCTCTGGGAGGAACTTCCAACTTCTTCGATGGCATGTTTGCAGTAGAAAGCGAGATGCAGCGGCAGAGATACATCAAATATAGCCGGGATGAAGCATTTAGGAAGATCATGGAATACAGCCACTGGCGGGCAAATGCTCGTCTGGTGAGAGCCTTTGTCAATGAATCGGGAGGTACCATTGCCTGGCTGCAGGAGAAAGGGGTTGAGTTTAGCGACGCGACGATCAATATGCCCGACGCCCCCCGGACCTATCACGTGGTTAAAGGACAGGGAGCGGCTGTGGTGAAAGCACTTTCTACCAGAGCAAAAGAAAAGGGAGTTGATCTCCGGCTGGCAATACCTGTCCAAAGAATCCTCAAAGAAGGCGGCAGGGTCGCCGGCGTCATTGCGGAGGAGAATGGTGAGGACATGCAGGTGGCTGGGAAGGTGGTCATCATTGCCAGCGGCGGCTATGCCAACAATAAGGAATGGATAAAGAAATACGCGGGGTTTGATCTGGATGTCAATGTGATTCCCGTTGGCAACGTCGATAAGATGGGAGACGGCATTCGCATGGCCTGGGAGGTCGGTGCGGCTGAGGAAGGTCTTGGGGTATTAGAGTTGTTCCGCGTTGGTCCTGTGGGACCGGAATTTGCCATGAAGGGGCAGATCGAGTTTATCGCCGCCCAACCTGACCTCTGGGTCAACCCACGGGGGGAACGGTTCTGCGATGAAGGGATTGCATTCTACGATACTTCAGTAGGCAATGCGAATGCCAGACAGAAAGAAGGTTTCACCTATAGTCTATTTGATGAGTCGATCAAGGCGTACGTGATTGAGAAAGGAATTGACAGGGGTGTGGGGATGGATAATCCTCCTGGCACCCGGCCCGTGGACTTCGACAAAGAACTGAACGCCGCCGTTGAAAAGGGGAGCACAGAGGTATTTGTGGCAGACTCCATAGAGGAATTGGCCGGGAAAATGGGGGTGAACCCAACTGTATTGAAGACGACGGTTCTTGAATACAACGGATTTTGCGAGAAAGGCCATGATGATTTCTTCGCCAAGGACCCGAGATACCTCCGGCCGCTCAAGGGCCCGAAATTCTACGCCGTGAAGGCCCGAACTGTCTTTTTGGGAACCCTCGGAGGGATCAAGATCAACCACAAGATGGAAGTGGTGGATAAGAAGGGCAAAGTCATTCCCGGCCTCTACGCTGTCGGGTTTGATGCAGGTGGTATGTGGGGAGACAGCTATAGCATCAGGAATTCCTCCGGCGCTTCGGCAGGGTTTGCGACTAATTCCGGCCGCATTGCCGGAAAGAATGCCCTGAAATACATCGGGAAATAGTGGATTGGAGTATTCGGGAAGGGGGGTTCTGAGATGGCGGAATACAAACATATCTTTACACCCATAAAAATTGGCAGGCTGACGGTAAAGAACCGGATCGAGGCTGCTCCTGCAGGGCCCATGCTGGCTGGCATCGATGGTGATGTCACAAGAGAATTAGTTGAATGGGAAAGGGCGTTAGCCAAAGGGGGAGCAGGGATTGTCACGATAGGTGATACTCCTGTCGTAAGTGAAATTCCTATGAGGGTGGGGCATCTCATTGATCTGGGAACGGATAAATCGGTCAACGTGTTGAACAGGCTTGCGGAACCCATACAGAGGTACGGCGCCAAGGCATCCATTGAATTGACCTATCATGACTACTTTGTTCACCACTCTCCTACAGAGATGACGCTGGAAGAAATCAAGAGGCTCATCGATGCTCATGCCAACGCGGCTTACCGCTGCTTGATTGCGGGCATGGATATGATTATGGTTCACACGGCCCATGGACATCTGGTGAGTCAGTTCCTTTCACCGAAGAATAACTATCGTACCGACGCCTATGGTGGTTCCTTCAAGAACAGGGCGAGGTTTGCCATCGAAATACTTGAAGCGATCAGAAATAAGGTGGGAGACAGATTGGCGATTGAGTATCGTATCAGCGGTGATGAATTGGCGCCCGATGGATTAACGTTAGAAGAGCAGCTTGAGTTCTCCAGAATGATTCAGGATAAGATTGACCTGATACACGTATCGGCGGGGAAGCTTTATGAAGAGAAAACTATTCCGAGGATCTTCCAACCCATATATATCCCCCGTGGTGTCAACGTTTATCTTGCGGAGCGGTTCAAGAAAGAACTGAAAATACCTGTTACCACAGTCGGGTCCCTTAACCTTGAAATGGCTGAACAGATCCTTGCCGAAAACAAAGCGGATATTGTTGCCATGGCCCGTAGTCTTATTGCCGATCCCGACGCTGTCAATAAGGCAAAGAAAAGGAATGAGGATACGATCAGGCCGTGTGTCCGCTGCAATACGTGTATTGATCTGTCACACAGGACCTTATTGCCCGTTCATTGTGCCGTCAACCCCCTTGCTGGGAGAGAAGCGGAATTTTTGAGCCTTCCATTACCTGCCAAAAAGAGAAAGGTCGTTGTCGTGGGCGGAGGACCGGCAGGTATGGAGGCTGCAAGAAGAGCTGCAGATCGAGGCCATGAGGTGGTTCTCTTTGAAAAAGACGCACAGTTAGGTGGATCTTTAGTCATGGCTTCTGCGATGCCCTTTAAGACCGATATGAAAGCATATCTGGATTGGGCAATACGTACAACAATGAATACCCTTCGTTTGACGGTCAAATTATCTACGGAAGCGACGCCTGAGAGAATAAGGGTGGAGAACCCCGATGCCCTGATTGTCGCCGTGGGTTCTACTCCTATTATTCCGAAAATGCCAGGGATTAATAGGAAAAATGTTGTTTGGGCGGGAGATGTAGACTTGGGGAGAGTAAAGGTTGGCGAAAGGGTGCTTGTGGCAGGTGCAGGAATGACAGGTTCAGAAACGGCATTATACCTGACACAGCAGGGAAAGAAGGTCACCTTGATTGATATGCTATCTTTGGAAGAGATCGATGCAGAATATCCTTTTGTCAATATTATATCTTTACGGGGAATGATGAAGGATCTCAAGGTTGACATTAAGACAGAAGTGAAACTGGAAGCGATCACGGACACAGGCGCTGTTGTTACAGACAAAAACTGGAACAAGGTCGAAATACCCTGCGATACCGTCGTTCTTGCTGTGGGTGTGAAACCTCGTACCGAAGTTGTCCGCATGTTTGAGGCTTTGGCCCCTGAGGTCTATATGGCTGGTGACTGCAATAAGGAAAGGGGCAATTTGTATAGCGCCACGCTGCAAGGATTCTTCGCAGCGATGGAGATCTGAATAAGGCTTTTCTTTTCAAAAAAATGTCTGGAATAAAAGAAGCTTAGCAGGATTCCGCGAGGCACCCTTGAAGCACTCGTGCCAGATAACCTGGGGAAGTACCGCACCTCATCACTGGTGGCATGCACGGTGACGGTACAGTATTCATATGTTGAGAGATAAACGTGAATCCTTGTCCGAAAAAGGGAAAGGAGAGACTTTTCCCTGGATAGGTACTGCCCTGACGAAAGACTGGACAAAGGGCTCCATCCTTGGCAACCTCCTATCGTTGTCCTGGCCCATGATGATGATGGAGACTCTCTACGTGGTGAGCCAGATCGTTGAGATGATCTGGATAGGGAGGCTGGGACCATCTGCTATTGCCGGGGTGGGCGTTGCCAATATCGTTCTTTTTTCAGTGATGTCTATGGATTTCGGATTCATCATCGGGATGAGAGCCATGGTCGCCCGTCACGTGGGAGCTGGTAATATCGCAGGCGCAAATTACATTGCAGGGCAGGCCTTTGTTCTGAGTGTTATCTGGGGTGTATTGATCACGGGAGCAGGTGTCCTTCTGGCCGAACCGATCATCAGGATGTTCGGTGTGGAGTCTCAGGTTATAACGGAAGGAACGGCATATCTGCGCGTTATGTTTGCTGGCTGGGTGACCATGGAAGTCCTGGTCATGGGCCTCTACGTTATCCAGTCTTCAGGAGATACGATGACCCCACTGAAAATAGAATTTTCTATCAGAGTGGTCCACGTGACTCTTTGCCCCTTCCTTGTCAAAGGCTTATGGATATTCCCTCAACTCGGTGTCAGAGGAGCAGCTCTCAGTAATGTCATTTCTCAGATCCTGGGAGCAGGTCTGGGGTTATGGTTACTCTTTAGAGGGCATACCAGGCTGAGGCTTACTCTGAGCCATTTCCGTTTTAGTCCCAATATTATCTGGCATATCTTGAAGATTGGCGTTCCTGCCTTGGTCATGAACCTGCAGAGATCCTTGGGTGATATCGCATTGACATTGTTTATTGTCCCCTTTGGTACTCTGGCTGTGGCTGCTCATAGTCTTGCATCGAGGGTAGACATGTTCCTGTCCCTGCCGGGGATGGGATTGGGTTCAGGGGCTGGTGTGCTGGTTGGTCAAAACCTTGGGGCGCATCAGCCTGAGAGGGCAGAGAGAGGCGCCTGGCTCGCAGTGGGATTTGTGGAAGCCTTTATGGTTGCCTGTTCGATAGTGATTCTTTTATGGGCGGAAAATATAATAGGCATCTTCACGACCGAGGCCAGTCTTATACGCCTGGGTAGCATCTTCCTCAGAATAGCCACCGGAAGCTACCTGATATTGGCTCTCGTCTTTGTGTTGCAGAGTTGTATCGCAGGCGCCGGCGATACCATCCCCAATATGATCATTAATATAGGCATGATTTGGGTGGTGCAATTGCCCCTTGCATTTCTTTTACCTTGTATCACCGACCTCGGCATCTTCGGAGTGCGGTGGGCGATCGTGGCGAGCACATTCGCAGGGACAATCGTCTACGTGACCTACTTCAAATGGGGAAGATGGAAGACCAAGAGGGTATAGGGTGTTCGATACAGAAATCTCATCAAGAGGGTGAGGAAGGGACATGACTATATCAAGACTCAGGAGATATATTGTGACAGACGTAAAACGCAACCCAGAGTTTTTTTCTTATCGAACCGATCCTGCTCAAGACTTATCCAGCCCTCGCAGTTTGCCAACCCCAGTACTGCACAGTCGGCGGAAATAGTGCAGAACGCTTGGTCAAATCGATGGAGAGCAATATGACTTCTCCTCAACAGGATTTGGTCATTTTGGAAAAATTCAATTTCGACGTGAAACCTGTGACTGCGAGCTTCCTGATCAGGCCACCTGAAAGAGTCCCGAGACTGGAGGCGAAGATGACCTTCTGTCAGATGATAAGAAGGGCTCAGGAGGGCGAACCGTTCTACGCGGATTCAGAGAATCATGCCTGCGAAGTGGGGCCCTTCATACTGGGGGGTCAGGATATTCCACCGCCTTTTTTTCGGGGAGAATATGGGGTGGCGCATAAACACTTCAGGGAACCGCGGGCTATGAGAAGGATTTATCGAATAATCCCGAAGCTGGAAAAGAATGTCGTGAGCTGCGTTGCCTTTTCCACAGTGGATCAACTGTCAATTGAACCGGATGTGATCATCTTTGTGGCTGATTTTGATCAGACGCAGATTCTGTTAAGGGCAATGAGTTATACCACCGGACAGCCTTACACCAGCAAGTTCACAGGCGTGATGGGCTGCGCATGGCTCTTCATCTATCCGTACCTGACGGGAAAACTGAATTATGTGCCTGCGAACTTCAGTGCAGGAATGAAGTTGCTCAAAGTCTTTCGTGACGGTACGATCGTAACATCTATTCCTTATCAATTGTTGCCTACGGTCTTAAGAAACCTGCAGGAAATGCCGTGGATTCTGCCTCTTCATCAAGCGGATGGAGAAGAGTTCCGGGAGCGACTGAGAAGAGACCTGGGGATTGATGGATGATAGGGGACAAAGCAAATGGATAGAGACTTGGGAGGTCATATGGAAGCCGACGTCGTGGTGATTGGTTCGGGTGCTGCCGGGATGGCTGCGGGATTAACCGCTGCAGAAGGAGGCGCGAAGGTCATTCTTTTTGAGAAGATGCGCCACCACGGTGGGACTTCTAATTTTGCTCAAGGATTGTTTGCCGTTGAAAGTGACATGCAGCGGCAGAAGTACATCGGTATTACATGTGATGAAGCGTTCAAGACAGCCATGGACTACAGCCACTGGCGTGCTAACCCCCTTCTGGTGAGAGCCGTCATCGATAAATCTGCCGACACGATTAAATGGCTACAGAAACAAGGGGTTGAATTCGTCGAGCCTGTGACCATGTTCTATAACGCCCCTCGAACCTGGCATATACTAAAAGGTAAACCCAGGGCCGGAGGTAGAGGCTCGGCTATGATTAAGGTTCTTGCGGCAAGGGCAAAGGAGAGGGGAGCCGATCTAAGGCTGGCCATGCCAATAAGGAAGATCATCAAAGAGGGTGGCAAGATCATCGGCGTCATTGCTGAAAAAAGCGGCAAAACCATAAGGGTGAACGGGAAGGCCGTCATTATCGCCACTGGGGGGTATGCCAACAACAAAGAATGGGTGAAAAAATACTCTGGATTTGATCTGGACATTAATCTTTTCCCCCTAGGGAATATCAACAAGATGGGAGATGGTATTCGTTTGGCCTGGGAGGTTGGAGCCGCTGAAGAAGGGATGGGTATTCTGCAGCTTTGGAGGAGCATATTGATTGGGCAGGGAGTCAGGGAACTGGGAAACCTTAATGCGGCGGCCCTCCAGCCCCACCTCTGGGTGAATCAGCGTGGAGAACGTTTCTGTGACGAGACGATCGCAAACATCGATCCCTTTGAAGGTAATGCGTGTGCCAGACAAAAGAATGGCTATAGCTATACGATATTTGACGAAGCCATCAGGCGGCACATGATGGAAAAAGGGATTGACAAGAATATGGGAACCGAAAATCCTCCTGGCACCCCACTTGTCAATTTTGATGCTGAGCTCAAAGGTGCGCTCGAAAAGAGAAATCCCCACATATTCTCGGCGGATTCTGTGGATGAGCTGGCCGGTAAGATAGGGGCAAACCCGACCGTTCTGAAGGCCACCGTTAAAGAATATAACCGATTCTGTGAAAAGGGCCATGATG
>JBEKDJ010000002.1:0-48576 GCA_050014415.1 Thermodesulfobacteriota bacterium
TGTTTCGTGGGTCCACCAGGGGTCGGGAAGACCTCTCTGGGCAAGTCGATTGCCCGGACCATGGGCCGCAAGTTTATTCGGATCTCCTTAGGTGGAGTTCGAGATGAAGCCGAGATCCGAGGTCATCGAAGGACATATGTAGGCGCCCTGCCGGGTCGGATCATTCAAGGAATAAAGAAATCGGGCTCGAATAACCCTGTCTTCATGTTGGACGAAGTCGATAAGATCGGAATGGACTTTCGCGGGGATCCCTCCTCCGCACTGTTGGAGGTTTTAGACCCGGAGCAGAACTTTTCTTTCTCAGACCACTATATCGATGTCTCCTACGATCTGTCGAAGGTGATGTTTATCACCACGGCGAATGTACTCGATACCATTCCTCCGGCCCTTCGGGATCGCATGGAGACCCTCGAACTCCCCGGCTATAGCGAAGACCAGAAGATGATGATTGCTAAGGAGTTTCTCATTCGCAAGCAGATCAATGAGCATGGGTTGAGCTCAGAATTCATCGAATTTCAAGATGATGCCCTTCAGGTGATTATCAGTTCGTATACGCGCGAGGCAGGGGTCAGAAATCTGGAAAGAGAGATCGCTGCCACGTGTCGTGGGGTGGCCAAGGACGTGGCCCGGGGGATTACGGAGAAGGTTGTGATCTCTCCGGAGAATTTGCACAAGTTTTTGGGGGCTGTCAAATTCTTTCCCGAAGTGGCGGAGCGGACCTCTGATCCAGGAGTGGCCACAGGTCTGGCCTGGACGCCTACTGGAGGGGATATCATCTTTGTGGAAGCGACGAAGATGAGAGGGGAGAAGGGATTGACACTGACGGGGCAATTGGGAGATGTGATGAAAGAATCCGCTCAGGCTGCGTTGGCCTACGTCCGATCCAAGGCAAAAGAACTCGGCATTGCAGAGGACTTCTTTGAAAAGAACGATATCCACATCCATGTGCCGGCGGGTGCGATTCCAAAAGATGGACCTTCTGCAGGAATAACGATGTTTGTGGCCTTGACGTCCCTGCTGACGAACAAGCCCATCCGAAACGATGTTGCCATGACAGGGGAGATTACATTGAGGGGCTTGGTTCTGCCTGTGGGAGGGATCAAAGAGAAAGTTTTGGCTGCGATGCGGGCAGGGATAAGGACAGTCATCCTTCCCAAGAAGAATGAGAAAGACCTGGAAGAGATCCCGGAGCGGATTCGAAATGAGATGGATTTTAAGTTCATCCAGAGAATGGATGAAGCCATTGAACTTGCCTTGAAGCCAATGGAGCCACGCCTCGCGGAACGAGAGGCCGCTAGTGCGATGGTTTGACAGAAGGCCCACCTTTTTTCCCTGGCAGTCCGTGGAATATCCCAAACTGAGAGATATTAACATCTTCCCCGTCCAGAGTTCAGGTCAGACCCTGCTCTGTCTTCAGGATCCACTGAACGTCAGCGAGAGAACGCTTTTCTTACCGCCTTCCCTCCATTTCATTGTCGCACTTTTTGACGGCCTCCATTCGATCTTGGATATCCAAACTGAATACATGAGGAGATTTGGGGCGTTCCTTTTCACCGAGAAGATTCAGGAAATTGTCAGTCAACTGGACGAGAACCTCTATCTCGAAGGAGAGCGGTTTCAAGCGGCATGGAAGGAAAAAGAGGAGAGGTTTAAGAGGGCACCGATCAGGGAAGCCGCATTTGCCGGAAAGAGTTATGAAAAGGACCCTGAACGCTTGAGGGTTCAACTTGAAGGGTATTTTATAGGATCGGATGGCCCCGGCCCTCCTAGTAGGAGGGTGGGTGCGAACGGACTGAAGGGCGTGGTGGCCCCGCACATCGATGTCCAAAGGGGAGGGTTCTGTTACGCCTTTGCCCACCGGGAGATTTGGGAGAGGAGTTCCTCTCACTGCTTCATCATCTTTGGGACAGCGCACGCCCCGATGAAGCAGCCCTTCTGTCTAACCCGAAAGGACTTGGGGACGCCCTTAGGAAATTTGAGCGTCCATACGGAACTGATCGATGCGATCCAATCCCAATGCTCCGACGACCTATTTAGAGACGAAATCGTTCATCGGAGCGAGCATTCGATTGAGTTTCAATGTCTCTTCCTCCGATACCTGTACCCAGAACCTATCCCTCTGAAGATCGTTCCCATCTTGAGCGGACCACTCCATGAAGCCATTGAGAAGGGAATCTCGCCGATGGAGATCAAACCGATCCGTCAGTTCATCGACGTCCTAAGAGATTCTGTCTCTTCATTGGGAGAGGAAGTCTGTTACATCGCCAGCGCTGATCTTTCCCATATGGGCCATCAATTTGGAGATCGGGAAGGGATAAGGGAGTACGATCTCAGGGGCCTGAGCGAAGAGGATGAGGAGATGTTAGGATATGTGGAGAGGATGGACGGGGAAGGGTTCTTTTCATCAATTTTGAGAGAGAGGGATCGGAGGAGAGTCTGCGGGCTCCCAGCCATCTATGCTATGCTCAAGGTTCTCGAGGCCAAAGAGGGCAAACTGATCAAATATGGTCAGGCGTATACTCAAGAGACCCAATCGGTCGTCTCCTTCGCCAGCCTTGCCTTCTACTGAAATTTTGGAATCTAGATTGCGGAATGCGGAGTTGAATTCCGAAACCTCAATCTACTCTTCGTTCATATGGATTCAAAATCATTTGTTCCGGAATTCGCATTTGAAATCGATTAGGAAGGTTTCTGCTTGATCTTTTGGAGGGCAGGGTAAAGATCGGAGAGTTTTTTCTCCACGTCCTGTGGAAGCTCGACCTGAAGGTTCAGAACCTTTTCTCTCAAGAGGGCCAAGGTTCCTAACTTCTCACTGACTTCTTTGGGCGTCACACGACTCAGTCTTTTCGATACCTCTTTTACCTCTTCATTGAGGAATTCGATCAATTTCAGAATCTCCGAGATCTTCTTCTGCGCCATTCACATTCCCTCTTTAGAAGTTCGCTTTTACCATACACGATTTGAAACGAGATTTCAAGTTGAAAAATAGTCCCAAGGCCTATCCATTCTTGATGGACCTGGTATTGCTTGCAAAGACTCGATATGGTATGAGGATGAATCATCGGTGCGACGATCAAAGGGGGCGAAGTCGGAGATGATTCAGAGTTTTCAGGTAAGGACCAGAGCAAAGACAGAGCTGATCGATATCACTCGCTCCGTCCAGCAGGCTGTTCAAAAAACAGGGATAAAGGATGGGATCTGTTTTATCTTCGTCCCCCACACCACAGCAGCCGTTACGATCAACGAGAATGCGGATCCCAGCGTGCCTCAGGATATTGTCATGGAGTTGAATAAGATGGTCCCCTTCGAGGATCGGTATCACCACCAGGAGGGGAATTCAGCGGCCCATATTAAGGCCAGTCTCTTGGGGTGTTCTCAGGCCGTCTTTGTCGATTCAGGTAAGTTGATCCTTGGGACCTGGCAGGGAATCTTCTTCTGTGAATTCGATGGGCCGAGAAACCGGGAAGTCTATGTCAAGGTGGTGAAGGCCGAGGAATAGACATGGCATGGGAAGGTCTTCTTGAGGAAATGGTGAGAATATTCGAAAAGGAGTCTCGATTGATCCATCTTCCCTCACAGGGAAAGGTCGTCTTTGTCGGCGATACTCATGGAGATCTGGATGCCTCTCAGGAAGTCATCCATCGGTACCTTGAGAAGCCATACCGAATTGTCTTCCTCGGAGACTATGTAGATCGGGGCGATCAAGCTGAAGAAAACATCCACTACCTGCTGCGCAAGAAAAGGGAACATCCGAATGAGATTTTCCTCCTGGCAGGTAATCACGAGGGATTCCAGATAAAAGAGTTTTATCCTGCTAGTTTTTGGGGGCGCCTTTCCTCAGATGAAAAAGAGACCTATGGTCTTCTTTTCTCCAAATTCCCCATTGCCGCTACCTCTCAAAATGGGATCTTGGCCGTTCACGGCGGGTTGCCCGACCTGAAATCCCTGGACGAGATAGACCGGATCGAATGGGGAGATGTCCATTGGGATCGAACCGTCTGGGGAGATTTCGTAGAACGAGAGGGCGAGGTGTTGGAAGACTGGGGTGGGAGGCCCCAGCTCGGGCAGCAGTATTTCGAGCGGATAATGGACCGGTATCGAAAACGGATCTTGATACGATCCCATCAACCCCATGCACATCCGCTGATGTTTAAGAAAAGGTGTATTACCATCTTCACTTGCAATGCCTATGGGCCCATCCGTACCATTGCGCTCGTCGATATGGAAAAGGAAGTGTATTCTGCAGAAGATATCGTCATCGAAAGGATATGAATCCAAATTACGGATTTGTTCGAGATTTGAGATGCCTAAGTTCATCTCCTTCGACATGGACGGGACGCTGATCGCCTCGGATTACACGGATTGGGTCTGGGGCCATGGTATCCCCACGCTTTATGCTGAGAAGACAGGACTTCCTTTCGAGGAGGCAAAAGCATTGGTGGAGGAGGAATACCGGAAAGTCGGGGAAGGTGCGATCGAGTGGTATGACATCAAATACTGGTTTCAGTTCTTCCAACTCGGAATCGAGTGTCGGTACGACAATCGTTCCGATTCGTGCCAGATGGGAAGAAGTTGGAAGGCATTGATGGAACAGTTCGTCGATAAGATCCGTGTCTATCCGGACGTCGACCCTATACTGGATCGTCTAAAAGGTAGATTTCCATTGGTTCTTACTACTAATGCAGGAAGGGAATTCATCGATGTCGAGATGAAAGCCACAGGTCTTAGGAGGTATTTCGATCGGATTTTTTCTGCGACCACTGACTTTGGCGAGGTGAAGAAGACGGCTCGTTTTTACCGCCGGATCTGTCAGGTCCTTCGGACTGATCCGGCGGAAATGGTCCATGTCGGTGACCACTATGAGTTTGACTATCTAGTCCCCCGGAGACTAGGGATCCGTGCCTTCTATTTGGATCGGTCAGGTCAACAGAAGGGCGACTTCGTCATCCGGGATTTGGGAGATCTGGAGAAAAGACTCCTGAAAATGTGATTCAGACAGGATGACCTAGACCTTAAACATCAGACTAGATTAATTACTAATGAGTCCATAATTGAGAAGACATGTTCTGCTGGAGATCTCCCCTAACCCCTCTTTGCCTGTCCGAAGACAGGAAAAGGATACCAAAGAGGGGAATTCCTCCCTTTTGTAAAGGGAGGGAAGGAGGGATTTAATCTCTAATGTCCACACAATTATGGACTGACTAGTAATTTTGGAACTAAGAGATTGAGGAATCATGAATTTAGGTTATCAGGAAGTGGATATCAAGAAAGCAGGGCATCAGGTTTTTCCTGAGATCCTGGTATTCTAATCCTCTGCATCCTGATTCACTGATATTCTGGTGACCGAGCAATCCTAGATTCCTCAATTTCTAAAAGGAGAAGTCTGATGTCTAATCCTGCCTTGCCGAGACTGAAGCCAAGCGTCCGATATTTGAATTGCAGACCGAGAAAGAGAGATTGAAAGGCCTCTTTTTTTTATGGTAGGATGATTGGGGGAGTTCTGTGCCGCCACCAAAAGGGCACGCCCTTGGCCTTTCAGCATCACAGTACAAGGCCATTCTTGGGTCAATGTGCCGCCGCGTGGTTGGGATGTGGCCCCACATGGATGTCAGCCAGGGAACATGAGTTCGGCTGTGGGGTCCATAGGTCATGGGAGAAACGAGAGTGCCGAATCCAAGGATTTTGGTCATTGACGATGAAATGATCGTTTGTGAGAGCTGCAAACGGATTTTGGAGGAGGATGGATATGAGGTGGAAACCGCACTCAGCGGGAAGGAGGCCTTTGCGAAAATGCGGGAGAACCCTTTCGACATCGTCATTACCGACCTCAAAATGCCAGAGACCGATGGCATGGAAGTCCTGAGAACATTCCGTACGGAGTACCCGGATGTGATCGTCATCATGGTTACGGGTTTTTCCACCGTAGAAACTGCAGTCGAGGCCATGAAATCAGGAGCCTTTGACTACATCCCCAAACCCTTCACGCCCGACGAGGTCTCGATTGTTGTGAAGAAAGCAATCGAGAAGAAAAGTCTCTTGTTGGAGAATATCTATCTGCGTCAGGAATTACAGGGGAAATATGGGTTCCATAACATTGTGGGGAAGAGTAAGAGGATGCAGGAAATCTATCGAATGATTGCCAAAGTGGCGATCACCGACAGTACGGTCCTGATCTATGGTCAGAGTGGAACAGGGAAGGAGTTGATTGCTCGGGCCATCCATTTCAACAGCCCACGAAGAGATAAACAATTCGTCCCAGTGGACTGTGCCGTTCTCTCAGAAAACCTCTTGGAAAGTGAATTGTTCGGCCATATCAGAGGCTCTTTTACCGGTGCCGTGACTACCAAGCCAGGGCTCTTCGAGGTAGCGGATGGAGGGACCGTCTTCCTCGATGAGGTGGGAAACATTAGCCTGGCCATTCAAGCCAAACTCTTGAGAGTACTGCAGGAAAGAGAATTCACACCCGTGGGAGGGACAAAGGCTAAGAAGGTGGAGATTCGGCTCATCGCCGCCACTAACAAAGACCTAGAGAAGATGATCAAGGAAGGGGCCTTCCGGGAAGATCTCTATTATCGGCTCAACATCGTTCCTATCACCCTCCCTACCCTGAAAGAGCGACAAGAAGATATTCCTCTTCTCGCCGTCCATTTTCTCAAGAAATACGCTGAAGAAGTTGGGAAGACTATCAAAGGGTTCACACCTGAGTCAATAGAGAAACTGATGAGGTACCCCTGGCCTGGGAATGTTCGGGAATTGGAGAATATGATTGAACGAACTGCGGTGATGCTGGACGAGGAAATGGTTCGAGTGGAACACTTTGTCCTTCCAGGTCAATTGGAGGGAGGAAGGTTGGAAGACCGCGTTCCGAAGACCAATGAAGAATTGAAGGAGATTAAGAAACAGGTGAGAGAGAAGGCGGTTGAGGAAATCGAGAGGGCGTTTGTTCTCGAAGCATTGGAGCGGAATCATTGGAATGCGACCAGAGCCGCGGAAGAGGTGGGAATGCTTCGGCCGAATTTCCAGGCTCTGATTAGAAAGTATAACCTCCGGGCGAGAGAAGAGTAGAAAATGATCAGTTATCAATTTGCAATGCTCAATGATCAACGGACAGTTATAAAGCCTGCGGCCGATCAGTAAGAATTGACAATTGACCATTGCCAATTGAGAGCAGTCGAGGTTCTTCTTGTCAGATTTTTTTAAATGGTTGATCGTGGGCTGGTCAATTGTCGTGGTAGGTATTGCTGCCCTTGGAACACTTCTGGTCATCAAGTATGGAGAGGTGAAAAAGATTGAGACCGACGACGTGAGCCTCTGTTTCATCATAGCTTTTTTCTGTTGGTTGATCCCCATCATTGCCTTCTCTATTCTGGCCCGAACCCTGGGTTTTTGAGAAGAAAACTAGGTGTATAGTTTGCACATTTTTAGATAAATCCAAGTGTTTCGAATAATTATGAATGAAAGCCCCGTTCCTTTTCAAAATACGTATATACTGAATATACACCAGTCCTTAAAACACCTTATTAAATTCATAAAATATCAAATAAAATCAATATATTAGAACGTACAAATTTCCTTTGACCTTTGGCACGAGGAATGCAGTCCACTGAGTAAAGACAAAGGAAAGGGGGAATGGGGTATGGCAAAAGGCAATAAGAGAATGGCTGTAGGATTAATGGTCGGGTTGATGAGCCTGATGGCTACACCGGCGTTTGCAAAATCGATCAGTCTGAAAGACGCTGGAGTTACCCTTTGGATTTTCATCATCATTGGGGCCATTATCGTCCTGCTTCAATTGGTTCCAGCTGTGATCCTCTTCTTTTCTTTCATCGGGACCACTTCGAGCATGGTTTTCAAGCAGAAGAAGGCACCAGAGGAAGCAACTGCCGAGGAGAAGGCTCTGCTTCCGGGGTACGAGGCTGCAACCGTTAAGAAGTGAGATAAGGGGTTATACCCGTAGACTCTTGGAGGGGATTCAACCATGCGTGAGAAGATGAAGAAGATATTATTCGTTCTTAGTTTGGCCCTGGTTCTGGCAATTGCACTCGTCTCTCTAGGGATTGCTTATGCAGGAGGGGTCAGAGGAGTAGGACTTTTGGGAGTCTGGTTTTTCTTCACCGGCGGAATCATCGTTGTCTTAGCACAATTGATCCCGGCAGGTGTTCTCTTTTCCTCCTTGATCGGAACGGCCTTCTCCTCTTTCCGGAAGGGAGAGATGCCTATCCGGGCAACGTAGCATAAAAAAGGAATACTCCCCCAACTGTCTTTCCTGTCTGGGGCTATCTAGAGAATATGGGGACAGAAGGGGGATTCTAACCAAGGGGAGAAATTACCATGAAGTCAAAAACGATCCTCATCGCTTATCAGGATGATCTTTGGGTTAGGTCGCTCTCCACTTTTTTCCACGGCACAGGATATAGGGTGGAGACTGCTAAAATAGTGAGCGAAATGATTCGAAAAGTTCGAAGCGGGAATATCCATGTCGTCCTCCTCGACGACGAGATCGAAGGAGTAAAGGCCTGTGACCTTGTTCCTCTTTTTAAGAAGATCGACGATAAGATTCAGATCGTCGTCATCTCCTCGGAAGCCTCTCTCGGACAGGTGAAACGCCTCCGAGGAGCTGGAATCTTCTATCAAGCCATGAAGCCGGTCGATCTGGTGGAGATCAAGTCTGCAGTGGAATGTGCTTTTGAAAAGATCGAAAGGGAGGGTTTGAGAGAGGGATTTTTCCCTTTTCTCATCCCAAGGAGGGTTCCGGCATGAAGTTGAGAGTAAGAGGAAGTTGGATCCGGGCTGCCCTCGTGGGGGTGCTGCCTCTATTTCTGTTAGTGGGGCTAAAGGCTCAAGTCGCTTGCAGTGACAACTCTCTCTGCTTCGGCTGTCATCAGGATGAGTCTCTCAAGAAACAAGACGCCCGCGGAAGAAGTATCTCCCTTTTTGTATCCGAATCCGGGTACAAGAGTTCGGTTCACGGGAGTCTCTCCTGCTCAGACTGCCACACGAGCATTAAGGATGATGCTCATGCGGAAGGGGGAACGAAGGCTGTAGATCAAAGGGTGAATTGCGGGACTTGCCACCGGGAGGCGGAGAAAGAGTACCAACAAGGTCTTCATTCGAAGATGATCATGAAAGGCACGGAGAGGGCGGCTTACTGTGATGATTGCCATGGAAAACATAATGTCCTTCCAAGTAAGGATCCCAAATCGATGACCCATGTCTCGAACATCGAAAAGACATGCAATGGCTGTCATAATAATCTTGAATTTGTCGAGCAGCATGCCTTGGGTGCAGTCATGCCGAGTGAGGAATTCAAGAGGAGTGTGCACGGAAGAACAGGGGAGGTGACCTGTACCAGTTGTCATGGGAGCCATAGCCTACGGTCGCTCATCGATCCAAAATCAACGATCTTTCGATCCAATATTCCTCAGACTTGTGGTTCATGCCATCCCGAGATTACCAAAGAGTTTACTGAGAGCATCCACGGGGAGCTTGCTGCTAGAGGCAGGACGGAGTCTCCCACTTGCACCACCTGTCATGGCATCCATGGGATCAAAGCGAAGATCGATCCTGACTCTCCAGTCAATGAGAGAAGGATTGCGATGACGACCTGCCCTCAATGTCATGGGGCAGAACGAATCTCGAAAGAATACAAGCTGACCACAACCCAAGTCACATCCTATTATGATAGCTTTCATGGGCTCTCTTACCGGGGTGGAGATACCTTTTCAGCTAATTGTGCCAGTTGTCACGGGGTTCATGATATTCGTCCTTCGTCAGACCCCAAATCGATGATTTACAAAGACAACCTACAGAAGACTTGCGGTTCTTGTCATCCAGGAGCATCTGAGAATTTTGCGAAGGGGAAAATGCATTCAATCGCCTCGATTTCCGGGGAGGATTTCGGAGAGAAGGTGGTTGGATGGATAAGGGTCGTCTACATTGTCCTGATTGTAACCGTCATCGGAGGAATGACCCTTTTTAATTTTACGGATTGGCTCAGAAAAACAATTGATCATAGGCCATGATGCAAGGAGTGAGAGGATATGACAAAGAAATACCTAAGAATGACACTGAATGAAAGGTTTCAGCATCTCAACCTTTTCATCAACTTTAGCATCCTGGTTATCACGGGTTTTGCCTTGAAATATCCACAGGCCTTCTGGGTTTCTCCTATTACAGATGCTCCTTTGGGGATGACCTTTCGAGGGTTTCTGCATCGGCTGTGCGGCGTGGCAATTCTTGCCTTGGGTGGCTATCACATATTATACTGCGCCTTCAGCGAGAGGGGGAGAGGAATCATAAGAGATATGATCCCGGGCTTGAAAGATGCCAAAGACCTCTGGGAGGCATTGAAGAACAACCTCTTCATCAATCGGCCGGCCAAAGAGATCAAAATGGGGCGCTTTAATTTCCGGGAAAAGTTAGAGTATCTTGGCCTGATCTGGGGCACGATCGTCATGACGGTGACGGGTTTCATTCTCTGGTTTAAGACACAATGGTTGATGTACCTTCCAATGTGGACCTATGATGTTGCTCGGGCGATCCATTTTTACGAGGCCATTTTGGCCACACTGACTATCATCGTTTGGCATTTCTATTCGGTTATCTTCAATCCTGAGACCTACCCGATGAGCTGGGCGTGGATCACAGGCAACCTTACTGAACATGAAATGAAGTTGGAACATGGCCTGGAGCTGGAGAGGATCAAGGCCGCGGAGAGGGGAGAACTGAAGGAGTTTGGCGAGTCCGCCGCTGTTGGTGGTGGAAGGGTCTACCCATTGCCCGTGGGGAGAGAGAGGGGTTTTTCTTTCCGGCGGTTCATTGGTACGGTAAAGGACTTGAATGAGACGATGAAAGATTGGAAAGGAAAATAGATAAATAAATAGGGATTTGTCTTAGCCCTATATATCCTCCGACTCCCACCATCCAAACCCCACCCAAACAGAGAGGATATATAGGGCTTCTTCATTCCTGCCGATGATATTTGAAATTCCTGGTCTCAAATTCAAAATCCGAATCTCAATCCCGCCTCGGCGGGAACGACATGGTCTCATCTTATTCGCATGTCGCCTGCCTTCGTCCCGCGAGGCGAGGCACCCCACAACCAGGTGCCTCGGATCTTGAATCCCTGCATTCTTTGGGATCTTAGGTGGTATGGAATTGGACCCTATTCTTTGTTGTAAGGATCAACAGAAAGTGTTAGAATCCTGATCACTCGCAAGAAGGTGGGTGATTAGGGTGAACGATTCAATAAAGCGGTCACGGCGAAGAGTTCCGGCATGACGGGATTCGCAATGACGAGGCGAATGCTCACATCTTCTTGGCATTTCCTATAATCTTTGAGTACGGGTTGGACCGTGCGAGATGCTGGTACACAGAAGGTTAGGATGATGGGATCGCGAAGAATATTCCTTTTTTGGGGGGTTACTTTTCTTATCTTCTTCATCCTCTTTGGAAGTTACATAGAAGGAACCCTGGCCATGACAACAGACGAGGAGAAGAAGCTAGGGAAGAAGATTCTGCTCGAGATGGAAAAGCAAGTAGAATGGGTCAGGGATCCCCACATTCAAAGTTTCGTAGATAGGGTAGGATATTCTATTGTGAGGGAGGTAGGTCCCGCCCCTTTCGAATTTAGGTTTTACGTGATCAAGGCACAGGATCCCAATGCCTTTGCCATTCCGGGTGGCTACATCTTCGTGACAACCGGGCTGATCGTTTTGGCAGAGAGTGAGCAAGAAATTGCGGGTGTGCTCGGCCATGAGATTTCCCATGTGACCGGGAGGCATTTTGATCAGATGATGGACAAATCGAAACGGCTTAACATCGCCTCGCTAGCCGCAATCCTCCTGGGAGCTCTCGCTGGCCGTGGGGGAAAAGCTACCGAAGCGGTTGCCGCGACGGCGATGGCTACTTCGGAAGCCATGGCTCTGAAATACACCCGAGAAATGGAGACGGACGCAGATCAAAACGGCTTGTACCGCATGATTAAAGCAGGGTATGATCCAAATGGGATGATAACCTTTTTAAACAGAATCCGTAGGATAGAATTGTCCATGGCACCCCAAATACCCGTTTATTTAATGACCCATCCAGCCCTCGAGAGTCGAATCGCCCTTCTCGAGAACTTGATGGAAATTGGGCAGAAGCCGGCAGGTCCGTTCAAGAGGGTTGGGAATTTCAAACGGGTTCAGTCGGAGGCCTTTGTGGAGGAAAGAGAGGCGGATGTGGCGGTGAGCCATTTTGGATCCATGGTCAAAACGAATCCGCAAGATATTGACGGGATTTATGGTCTGGGCCTTTCTTTTAAGAAGATGGGAAGATTGGACAAATCGACCGAGGTTTTTCAAAGCGGTTTATCCCTATCACCCGAAGACCCTGACCTGTTAAGGGAACTCGGAATCGTCTATTTCCTTTCAGGAAAATTGGATCAAGCGGTTGAAAACCTCGAGGCTGCGCGGTCCGTTTCTGCGGCGGATCAAGGTGCTGGTCTATTGACTCTATATTACCTTGGCAGGACCTATCAGGAAGAAGGGAATCTCGCCAATGCCTTGCCACTCTTTCTGAAGGTTCAGAAGGACATGCCTGAATTTCCCGACGTCTACAACAACCTTGGATCGGTTTATGGAAGAATGGGTCAAACGGGGCGATCTCACTTCTATTTTGGAAAACACTTCAAATTGATCGGAGACAAAAGGAGTGCTCTCCTCCACTTTAGAGCCGCCGACCAAGGGCTGGAGAAGGGGAGCTCAGAGGAAGAGGAGACCCGGAAGGAGATCAAGGAACTCACGGAGACCAAAGAGGAGAAACAGGCTCCGGCATCACATTGGAGATAGGGGGAGGGGGGCCGATGAAGCGATCAGATGAAGAGATGACAAGGCTCAATCAGGAGCTTTCGATTCTTAATGCCATTAGCCAGACCGTCAATCAATCAATCGATCTTGATGAGATTCTGAATAACAGCCTGGACAAAATGATGGAGATAACGGAGATCCGTTCAGCGGGCTTCTATCTTCTGGAGGGAAAGTCGAATGATTTGGTCTATGTTGCCCACCGGGGATTTTCAAAGGCTTTTTCGAAAGGGATGAGAACCTTTAAATTGGGGGAAGGGGCGACAGGGAGGGTGGCCCTCTCGGGTGAACCGATGTTCATCGAAGATTATCCCAATCATTCGGAAGCCATTCCCTTGGCGGTTGAAGAAGGATTGAAATCCCTTGCAGTCATACCTCTGAAGTCAAGGGAGAAGGTCTATGGAACCCTAAACATCGCACGAAGAGAATCCTACAAGTTTACTCCCTCTGATAAGAACCTCCTCAACTCCATCGGGCAGATCATCGGCGGTGCCATGGAGAGGACTTCTCTCTATCGAGAGAACGTCAGACGACTGGAAGAACAGAAGACCCTCTATTCCATCAGCCAGGAGATCGCCTCCCGGCTGGAATTGAAGGTGATCCTTCAGAAGATCGTGGATTGTGCCGTAAAGCTGTTGGAGGTGGAATCAGGAGAAATCACCCTTTGGGACAATCGGAAGCAGAATTATGCCATTTCTGTAGTCCACGGATTGCCAGACACTTTGATTGGGAGAGAGATTCTTCCTCCACTGAGCGGTATTGTGGGGGAGATTTGTGTAAAGAAAGGCCCTGTCCATTATCAAGACTACGAACACCATCCCAATCGATGGGAGGAGTTGGATTCCTTTCATTTTAAGGAGATCCTCGGAGTTCCTTTAGCCGTCAGACAGATGATCATTGGAACGATGGTAATCCGTACATCCAATCCAAATAGGCATTTTGAACAGGATGAGATTGACCTCCTCTTCAACTTCGCTCAGCAGGCGGCCGTTGCCATTGGGAATGCCAAACTCTATGAGGAGTCTCTATCAAAGATCAAGCAATTGACGATTCTCCATGAGATTGGAAGAACCCTCTCTTCTACCCTTGACCTCGATGAATTGCTCAGGAAAGCCCTGGAGCTTCTAAGGGAGCACTTAGGTCATTCTTTATGCGGGATTTTCTTGTTAGATCGGGAGAAGGATGAATTGTATGTCAAACACATGACGGGTGTTGATTTCGAAAAGGTCAAGGATATGCGGTTCAGGGTCGGAATCGATGGAATCGTTGGATGGGTGGCCAAGGCGGGTGAGCCTCTCTATGTCCCCGACGTGTCGAAGGACCCCAGGTATATCCCTGGATTGCCGGAAGGAAGATCAGAGGCAGCCTTTCCGCTTAAGGTGCGGGACCAGGTAATCGGAGTGATGGATCTTGAAAGCGAAGAGATCAGAGGGTTTGAAGACGAAGATCTAAAAGCCCTCTCTTCCTTTGCCAACCAGGTCGGCATTTTTATTGAGAACGCTCGACTCTTCGCCGATCTGAAACAGACGCTCAAAGAATTGAAACAGGCCCAGGATCGGATCGTTCAGGCCGAGAAATTGAAGGCGATGGGAGAGATGGCGAGCGGAGTGGCTCATGATTTCAACAATGTCCTTGCCGTCATCCTTGGAAATATCCAACTCCTCCGCCATCAATTTGATCAACTCAGTCCGGAAGCGATTCGGGAACGGCTGATGGCCATCGAGCGTTCGTCGAAGGATGGAGCGGAGACCATACGCCGGATACAGGAGTTTACGGGGGTGAGAAAGGATAAGGAATTTGCTCCTTTATCCATCAATCAAATCGTAGACGATGTGGTTACCGTTACTCAGCCACGGTGGAAGGACCAGGCACAAAGGAGAGGCGTACAGATTCAGCTGGTTGAAAACTTAGGGAAGATCCCTTCGATTCTTGGAAATCCCTCTGAGTTGAGGGAAGTCTTGACCAATATCGTTTTCAATGCGGTGGATGCGATGCCCCAAGGGGGGAAGGTGACCATCACGACCCAACCCCAAACGGATGACTGGGTGGAGGTAAGGATTACCGATACAGGGGTTGGTATGACGGAGGAGGTAAAAGGGAGGATTTTTGACCCCTTCTTCACCACCAAAGGGGTCACCAATTCTGGGTTAGGCCTCAGTGTTTCCTACGGGATTGTAAAACGCCATGGAGGAGAAATACTCGTCGAGAGCGAACTTGGGAAGGGAACGACCTTCATCCTCCATCTGCCTATTGGCTACGAACAAGAAGAAGCAGAGAAGGCGATCAAACCTGTTCAGGAGGGACGCCTGGGACGAATCCTAGTGATTGACGATGAAGAGGCCGTCCGAGACATCCTCTTCCAGATGCTACACACCAAAGGTCACGAGGTGGTTCTCGCAGCCAATGGGGAGGAGGGAATTGAACGCTTCAAGAAGGAAGGATTTGATTTGGTCTTCACCGACCTCGGAATGCCGAAGATCTCTGGATGGGAAGTGGGCAAGACGATCAAGGGGATAGATCCCAAAGTCCCCATTGCCATGATCACCGGATGGGGAATGGAGGTGAATCGAGAAAAGATGAGCGAAAGCGGAATCGATCTCATCGTCTCCAAACCCTTTGACTTTGATCAGGTGATTCAGCTCGTCTCCGAGGTCATACAGCTGAAAGAGAAGATGTAACACGGCGTGGCCGGAGCCAGATCCCGCCCGAGTTGGACGAATAGAACCCTCGAATAAGAAATGCCAAATCCCGAGTCAATCCCAATCTTCAATTTCAAATGGCCAAAACAGTTCCTTTTTGAGATTTGAGTTTCAGTCATCGGAGGTTATTTGTGATCTTGTGCCGGTCATTGCTGCTCTGCCTGACCTCCTCACGAACCGATAGGTCGACCCTGCAGCGATCAGTAAAGGGATAACCCCTAAGAGAATGAAAATTGCATCGGCAGGCAAACGGATCCATTCGATCAGCGTGGTTACCCTTTGATTCAGAAAATCGGGGCTCCTTGCATGCCAGTATCCGTTCTTCAAACTATCCAGGAGTTGAAGCACCCCGCCCGGAAAGAGATTCAGAACGACCATCAGTGCCAGACCGACATTTAAGCCCCAGAAGGAAAGCCTGATATACTTTTCCACCGATGCCCATTCCCCATCTAGCAATATCTGCCGGATGGCAAATACCATAAAAGAGATAGCAAACATCCCAAAGACACCCATCATTGCCGCATGGCCGTGGTTTGGTGTCAGGATGGTTCCAACTTCAAAGTAGCTGACGATGGGTAAATTGATGAGAAACCCGAATATTCCAGCACCGACAAAATTCCAAAACCCCACAGCCATCATGAAGTAAAATGTCCATTTATGGGGGATGGAGATCTCTTTGCCGCAGATGTCACATTTTCCACCGGACAATTTGATGAAATCCCAGGCATCCAGCGTCAGGAGAGTCAGGGGAACAACCTCCATGGCGGAGAACATGGCTGCAAGGGCCATCGTGATGTTTGATTGTCCTGTCCAATACCAGTGGTGGCCTGTGCCGATGATCCCTGCACCGAGAAAGAGAATGGCATCCAGGTAGATGACTCGAGTCGCTGTCTGTCGCGATACCATCCCGAGTTTGTAGAAAAGGACAGCGACCATGGTCGTCACAAAGAGCTCAAAGAAACCTTCGACCCAGAGATGGATGATCCAGAAACGCCAGTTATCCACCACCGTGAAATGGGTGTTGCTATTGAAGAACATGGCGGGAAGATAGAACAAAGGAATGGCAAGGGCAGCCAACAGGAAGAGGGTGGAGATCTCACGCTCCTCTGGGTCTATCCTCGCTGGCCGAATCGCCCTGAACACCAAGATGAGCCAGAACACCAGTCCGATGGCCAGCAGGACTTGCCAGGCCCGTCCAAGGTCAAGGTATTCCCAACCTTGATGGCCAAACCAGAACCAGAGCTTTCCAAGGAGCTGATAGACACCAAGCATTTCACCGAGGAGACTACCCAAGGCAACGATGACGATGGCGAAGAACAGGAGGTTAACCCCTTTCACCTGGCCTCTCGGTTCCTTTCCTCCCAAGGAGATAGCCAGGAACAATCCGCCCGCGATATAGGCCGTTGCAATCCAGAAGATCGCCAGCTGCAAATGCCAGGTGCGAAAGATATTACCGGGGAAGAACCGGGACAGATTGATCCCGTAGAAACTCCCGGGGTCTGCGCGGTAATGGGCGGTCGCCCCTCCAACCAGTACCTGTGCTAAGAATAGCAAGGCCACAATAGCGAAATACTTGATCGTTGCCCTTTGGCTCTCCGTGCTCGTTCCCGGGACCATCTGGGGGTGGATATGTTCGCCACTGCCTTTCCAGCCAAGGAAATTAAACCTTCCGAAGGCGAAAAGAACCACGGCTGTCCCTGCAAGGAGCGTAATGAGACTGAGCGCACTCCAAAGAACAGCATCACTTGTGGGTGTATTGCCAGCCATTGGATCGTAAGGGAAATTGTTCGTGTAAGAATAGGATTTGCCCGGACGATTCGCCACAGAAGCCCAGGCGGTCCAGGCAAAGAAGGCAGTCAGCTGCTGAAGCTCTTTGGAGTCCTTGATATGGTTGACCAGCAACCCCCGATTCAAAGAAGGTAGGGAAAAGTAGTTGGTCCACTTTTCAATTTGATCCCGAAATGATGCAGCTTCCGGCACCGTGAAGATCAACGTCTTCGTTTCCGAAGCATAACGATTCTCTTTCAATAATTGCTGGACTTCAGCATCGATGGCAGCTCTCTGAGCGGTTGAAAGCTCTGGCAAACTACGATGATAGTTTTCTTTGGCAAGCGTCTCTCCTGTCTGGAGGGCGAGGGTATGGAGGTACTCTGCAGAGAAGTCAGGCCCGAGGTAAGCGCCATGTCCCCAGATCGTACCATTCTCCATCAAGCCGTACCTCAGAAAAACCTGCTGCCCTCCAAGGATATCTTCACGGGTAAAAATCGTCTCCCCAGTCTGATCCAATACCCTTTCAGGAATAGGGGGAGCATTCTTGTAGCTCGTTGCAGCGACCCAGATCAAGACAGCAAACCCAACCACCAAAATAATGATGACAGAATTTCTCCACCAGGGAGAAAGCCTTTCGGATGAAATCTTCTTGTTTTCCATTGTTATCTCCTATTTAATCCCCTAACCTCACTTCAGCAAAGGGCGGTTGAGGGATGACTATTTTTTTTTGTTTTTTCCCGCATTTCTTCGGCCATTTCCTTGATCTCTGTCAGATCCCTCTGCATCTTGCTCCAGCTATACCAAAATGCATAATCCGGGTTGGCATGAAAGGTCCCCTGGAATGTTCTCATCCGGTGTTCGAGAAACATCACAAACAGTTTCTGCTCAATCACCGTGGGGGCATCGTGGAAGGTGAGCAAGTCGGGGAATGGATAAACATAGTTCTTAGGTTTTGGCAGTATCCCGTCTTTATATAAAGCAGCAATGGCACGAATTCCCTCTGCCATCAGGTGGTCGGCGGCTTTAATCATCTGGTCGCCTTTTGTCAGCTCTCCCTTGGCAAAATTGACGGAATGGTATTGGTTACAAGTTTTGATCATCTTGTCGCGTTCTTTTTGCCAGTCTTCTTGAGTCAACCGAGCCACAGTCGCGGCTTTTACCACATCGAGCCGGTCAGTCGGTTTTCCTTCAGGATTGAGGACTCCGAGCGCCTGAAGAATGGTTACGCGGTCGGCTGCCCACTCTTTGTCCTCTGGCATCGGGAGACGCACTGCAAGGAATCCCCAGGCTGTTAGCACAGCGTGATTCCCCTCCTGCATGTGACAGGTTTGGCAAGTGGGTGCAGCAACATTTGGAGGAAGGGTCTTGATCTGTTTCAATCGGTATTGAACCCCATGTTTCGAACCAGAATACATCTCCCATTGAGGGTGGTCGAAGCCCATATGACACGTCTGGCAGGCCTGGGGCTGCCTTGCTTCTTGGACTGAGAAGATATGCCGGGTATGGCAGGCATCGCATGAGGCCGATCCAAATCCCGCGCCCTCTTTTTTCAGTTCTTTGATATCCGCTTCACTTTTGAGTCCGATTTTGTGACACCCGCCACACAACCTTTCATGCCTTCCGTCAATGCCATAGGTTGCCAGTGTATGGTTGGCATGGCTTCCATCGCTGCCCATGCGGCAGCATGTTTCCCGGTCTTAAATTGCTTCACTGTTGCCTCGTGGCAATTTCCACAGGTCTCAGGTGTCGGAATTTGAGCTTTTGCGACATCTTGAGCAGACTTGTGTTGATCACCGTGACATTCTGAACAGTCAATCTTGTTTTGACTATGTTTGCTCAACTGCCAATCGGTAACAATATTAGGCGTCACCTTCTTGTGACAGTCCACACAGAGCTTGGCTGAGGCAACAGATGCAGAAAGCGTGCTCCAAAAGATGATCAGAATCGTCTGGAGTATTGATCGTTTCATGTTTCCCTTCCCTCGGATTGAGACTCCCCTTTCGTTCAAGAAGGATCTTAGAATAGGCTGAACTTAAAATATTTCCCCGGATGCTCTTTGATATCTTTTAATACCGCATTCAATTCTTCAACGGTTCCTTTCAATTCCCTGGCCAGTTCCTGGTCCCTGATCAAAGCCCCTGCCAATCCCTCCCCTCTGTCTATCCTTGCCAGAATGGAGGAGAGCTGTGTGAAATCCTTGTTCAGGTTCTCATACAGTTCGGGATCTTCAATCAGTCTATCGAGGGTTCCGTGACTGTCGGCTATTCTCTGGCTGAATTCTTCTAACCGCGAGACAACAGCCGATGTCTTTTCGTACAGAGATGGGTCTTCGATCAATCTCTTCAGGGTGCCTGGTTCCTTGAGCGTCTTGCTAAACTCCTCAATCGATGAACTGGCTGCTAGCAATCGGTTGTAGAGGGAAGGGTCTTCGATTAGCGATTTGAGAGTGCCATGCGAATTATTTGCATCTTCTAACATGACGGACAGGGTACGAGAGCTTCTCATCAAATTGTTGTATAGGGTTGGATCGTTGAGAAATCTGGCAATGGTCCCCTGTCCTTCTTCAATTCTTGTAACGAGGTTGTCCATTCTTTCCATAAACAGGGTTATTTTCTCGATCGCCTTGCCACTGGTTTCCATGACACCTGTCAATCCGACCTCTGTCTGCCCCTTAATCATCTCCCCGGAATGAATCGGTTCCGCCTCCGGCGAACCCGTGCTCAGTTCCACGTACTTGTCACCCAAAAGGCCCATGGTCAGGATGGTTGCATACGAGTCTTTTTTAATAAATCTGAGAGCGCCCCTATTGACAGCCACGGTGACCATGACTCCATAGACCGAATCTAGACTTATGTTTCTTACTGACCCTTCCTCGATGCCAAGTATCCAGACGGGAGCCCCTTTTCTCAGTCCTTCCACATCTTTGAATTGTATTCTTAAGACCTCTTCTTTTGAAAATATATTCTGGATGTTCCCTGCAAAGAAAACGGCCACAACGAGAGCAAGAAAGGCAATGGTCATCACCAAACCAACTCTTAGTTTTGACCACCTGAGCTGTTTCTTGACATCAAACATGTTCGTCACCTTAAGTCTGGGTCCTTTCTATTTAGGTTTGCTAAGAAGAGGTTTAATTCCGTGCCTCGGGGGCAGGATTCAACGTAGAGCGTGGAAGGTGGTCTTAGCCACTTTCAGCCCTCTGCTTTCCCCTTTCATCCCATTGACCCGATGGGCCCTAGAATCCTCATGATCTTATGCGGGTAAGGGAGGATTTAACTCCCTCAGAAATAACCGAATCTCCGGAATGGACGACCGGAACAACTGGTCTTTGTCACCGTCAAAAATGATCGAGCCACCGTTTAGAAACATGAATCTTTCCGCCAGCCTGAGGGCATCAAAGACCTTATGGGTAACGATAATAAAGCCTTTTTCATCTTTCGAAAGATCGAGAATCAGCCTGCATATAATATCGGCGTTGATAGGGTCGAGCCCGGTCGTCGCTTCGTCGTACAGAAACATCTGGGGTTCAAAAGCTACCACAGACCTCATGATTGCAACCCTTCTGTGCATTCCACCGCTCAATTCCTCGGGCATCAATTCCATCGCTTGCACGACCCCAACCTTATGGAGAAGGTCTCTTACTTTCTGGTCGATCTCCTCTTCGGTCAATTGTGTATATTCCCTTAAACCAAAGGCGACATTTTCCCTCACATTCAGCGAGTCAAAGAGAGCTCCTTCTTGGAAAACAATGCTGAATTTCATTCTGATTTCCCTGAGTTCGTCTTCTCTTTTATTGGTGATATCTTCTCCATCGATGACAATTCTTCCAGAATCAGGCCTCAAAAGGCCCAATATGAGTCTGAGGAGGGTTGTCTTTCCGTCCCCACTTCCTCCAAGAATGGCAACCCGTTCGTTGAAGCGGATTGAGAAGGCGCTATTTTTCAAAACGTGATGTGTTCCATACGAAAATGAGACTCGGTCGAATAGTATCATATTGAAAAACCCAAAACATAGAACAGTACTCTTGTGAGGATAAAATCAGCAACAATGATCATGATAAACGACACGACCACCGCCCTCGTGGTTGACCGCCTGAGACCGATGGCTCCGCCTTTTGTGGAAAGCCCCATATAACAGCTGATGCATGCGATCAGGTATCCAAAGATGAAAGGTTTGACAAAACCTGACAGAACATTCTCAAAGTTAAGCACACCTCGAATCGAACTCCAGTAGACCGCGCCACTTTGATGACTTATTGACACCGCTATGTAATAGCCGCCTAGGATTGCAACGGTGTCCCCTATGATGGTTAGGGCTGGGAGCATGATCAGCGAACCCAGTATCCTTGGGGTGACTAACTTTCTTACCGGGTCCACGCCAAAGACTCTCAGCGTATCCACCTGATGTCCAAGGATCATGGAACCGAGCTCCGATGCCATGCCAGAGCCTACTCGGCCGGCGAAGACCAGTGCCCCCATTACAGGACCAATCTCCCTGACAATCGAAACCCCGACGATATTTCCGATATACATTTTGAAGCCAATGTTTGAGAGTTCAGCAGAAAGCTGAAGTGAGAGGGCCATTCCTATGAAAAGAGAGACAAGGAGAATGATGAAGAACGACCCCGCTCCCGCGTAGTCCATCTGTTCGATGGCATCCTTCGAATAAAAAGGTTTTCTCACCAAACCTAAGAGTCCCTGGAAGGAGAGGAGATAGAAATCCTGGAGTTCACCGACCCACTCTCTTGTTCTCATGATTCACAAGAAATGGATTCAATCCCGACAAAGGCGGGATGCAACGCCTTGAATCCTTATCCTAAAAAGCCACCGTTGAAGCCGAGGATACGGTCATAATGCTACATTTTTCGCCGTCTACAATGATGTTGTCCTCGTCACATACATAATTCTTGATCAGACGAATGTCGGAGGATGAATTAATCGTGCAACCCGGTATATCGAGAGATGCTAATGGCCTCGATGCTGTGTAAAAAGTTACTTTATGTTCTTCTCTGATGTACCAGCCGGTTGAACGCCCGAGATCCACACAGTCCGATGAGGCCAGGGTTGGAAGGAGCAACAGAATCGCCAAACCCAATAGGATGATTGTTTTCACTGTCATCTTTTGACCCTTTTCTTTATCCTTATTCCTTTACCGCGATATCGGAATATTCATTTCTTCGACTTCCTCAGAGTTCCTTATCCTTCTTCGAGACGATGAATCGCACCACTTCTTCACCTGGAGCAGCAGTCTTCGATTTGGCTCAAGCTTCCCAACGATCTATAGGACGGCGAGCGCAGTGGCAGTGTCAAGGTCCTGAGTGGGCTGGTGGCATCTGGAGACAGCCTGTGGCCTGCCCTGAAAAGATATGGGTAGCAGTCCGTCATCACCGGGTCCACAGATTGGCATTGTGCTGATGCCCCCACACATGACCAAGAGATTGAGGACATCCGAGAAGACCAACAAGAGGACGAGCATGGTGAAACAGAATGTGAGTCTTCCCGCGAATTCGACTGGCGATGTTTTTCTGGTATTCGTCCATTGTCCAGCGCTCCAAGCGAGCTTGCTCGAAGAAAGCAGTCTGGTTACAACAGCTCTAATAGTTTGAGCGATGGCATAACCGATGGCCAAGATGGCAATTGCGTGGAGGAATATCATTCTTTCATCATCGCAGCCGCAGGCGGTTGTCAGCGATGGTTACTTAATCCATATCACAAGATTCTGCGTACCAAAAGGGTTGGAGACCAATTCTGGACCAGAAAGATCCTCAACCCAATCGTGGTCCACGAACAACTTATATTCATAGCGTCCAGGGGGCAGCTTGATCTTTCTTTTCCAAACTCCGTTCTTGTCTTTTTTCATAGGGAGCGATTGGGTATCCCAAGAGTTGAATTCACCTGCCAAGCAAACCTCCCGTGCCCCTGGAGCTTGAAAAGTGAATTCCGCCATCTTTTCAGGGGCTTTTTCTTTTTTCACCTTTTTCTTGATCATGTCACCATCCTCCTTCGCCCCAACCCCGTAAAGCCCGGTTCTTGCCCGGCCTCGCTCCGCGAAGCGGGGCGGGCAGAACAGGGACATAGGGATGCATCAAAATATCTACCCCGCACCTTATCAAAGGTGCGGGATCTGTCTCAAAGAAAGCCCCGCGTCTTGACACGGGAGGCGAGAACTACTTCGTGTCATATCGAGCTGGCCGGCCACGAACTCTCTGGTCAGAATTTTCGCCCTTTCCAAGATGGGCTCAAAGCTTCCCTTTTATTCGTGATTCTTCAGACACTCCCTGGGAAGGGTGAATACGAAGTTTGATCCATCTTCTCTCGCCTCGTACCATATCTCGCCGCCGTGGTTCTCTATAATCCTCTTGATCAGATATAGCCCCAGACCCATGCCGTTGGCACTTTCGTTTTCGCTTTTTCCAATAGGTGCAAACTTGGTGAAGAGTTTGCCGCGGTTCTCTTGGGAGACAGGTTTCCCGCTGTTATATACGTTGAAGCGAAGAGACGAACCAGACTCTTCAAAACCAAATGAAACCTTTCCTTCCACGTCCCCATATTTGATGGCATTCTTGAGAAGGTTCCTGAAGATCGTTTTTAACCAAATCTTCCCTCCTTTGACGAAAAAACGGAAAGAAATAGCATCGAAGCAGTTGTGAATTTGGATATGGCGGTGTTTGATCTCTGAAGAAAACTCCTCTATGACCGGGTCAATGATATCCTGCTTCAAATCTAGTAATTCCTGATCCATTTCAAGATAATCATTGAACGAAAAGGTTCTGATCAGATGCTCCTCGGCCAACCCAATCAAGCCGATGGTCTTTGAAAGCACTTCCTTCAGGCAATTTGCCACGCCTTCTTCCATTCTCCCGTAATAGCCTCGGCTCAGAAGCTTCAGCGTGGCTGATAGAGAAACAAGAGATCCCCTGATATCATGAGACATGACCTTCAGCATGTTCAGGATATTCTCGTCCAGATTTTCTTCACGCATTTCAGATTGGAGATTCTCTCGTCCACCGGCTTGGAGCATATCTACCCGGCCGGTAGGCTCCGCGTTCTTGATGTGCTGGGGAAAAGGGAGATAAGTCTGCATTGGGTTGTCAGAGCCGGTGAAGACAGGAGGGGCTAACTTCTTCATAGGGCCAGGCTCCTTTCAGAGTCTTATGAATTGAAGCTTCGTTTCTTTCTATGGTCATCCTAGTCTATTCTCTTGTAAAATGGTGTAAGATGTAAATCAGGCGAATCCTGTATTTTATGAGAAGAAATACGGTATTTTTGAAGCTGCCTTCCTCGGAATGAAGAGAATCTTCTTCATCTGAAGGAAGAAGAAAATGTTGGGGTTTCATGGGTCAGGGATTATCGAACTGCCGGTCTGACAGAATGGAATCGACCAATGCCAGAATTTCCGCCCTGGTCGATGAACCCTTCGAGAGAAAATAGTCGGCGCCATTTTGGAACGCAGCCTCACGATATTCCTGCAAATCATGGCTAGTAAGAATGATGGTAATGAGTTGGGGATATTGGGCCTTGATTCTTTTTGTCAGCTCGAGACCATTCTCTCCGTGCAATTCGATATCCATGAAGACCAGGTCTACGTTGAAAGAGTCGATCTTCTGCAGGGCTTCTCTCCCATTGGCGGCCTCCAAGATCTCCATGGACGGGAATCGAGATTGTAAGGTTTCTTTAAGCAGTCGTCGAAAGAGGAAGCTATCCTCAACGATAAGCGTCCTGAACATGGTTCCGGCTCTTGATCGAAAATTCTATTAAAACTACTTTACTAGAAGTCGGTATTATGGTAAATAGACTCGGAACGGTATATTTTCAGTTATCATACTGTATTTCTCAGTAAGAAGAAGGTAGGTGATTAACTGTGAAAGAGAAATACCGCGTTGTCATCGCTGAAGACTATACGATCCTCAGAGAGGGATTGAAGGCACTGCTCTCTTCAGACCCTGTGTTCGAGATCGTCGGAGAGGCAGCGGATGGCCGCGAGGCCATCCAGTGCGTTGAAAGACTGAAGCCTAATCTTGTCTTGATGGATCTCTCCATGCCGAGAATGAACGGGATGGATGCCATCAGGGAGATCAAGAAGCGATCTTCACCCACCAAAATCCTTGTCTTGACGATCCACAGGGCCGAAGAATACATTCTGGCGACCCTCAAAGCGGGCGCGGACGGGTACATATTGAAGGATTCTACCCAGTCTGAGCTGATGATGGCCGTCAAGAGCGTTCTAGGCGGGAAACATTTTATTAGTCCCGGGATCTCAGAGAAGGTGATCGAGGGGTATTTGGACGGAAGAAAGATCCTGAAAACCCGAACATCCTGGGAGACCCTCACCCACCGTGAAAGGGAGATCCTAAAGCTGATTGCAGAGGGGTATAAGAACAAGAAGATTGCTGACCTCCTCGATATCAGCGCAAAAACCGTGGAGAAACACCGGGCCAACCTCATGCAGAAGCTGGACCTTCACAACACCTCAGCTTTGACGACGCTTGCATTGGAGAAAGGGCTTATTTCCAGAGAGTGATGGGGTGATTGAGAGGTCTTCAAATTGAACATTCAGCCCGCGAGGAAGAGTCCTTTTTCAAGGGGGGGTTAAAGAAATCGCTCTCGAAATTTTCAACGTGAACCTGGGGATGATATCGAACACGCCCTTTTCTTGCGATCGCCCATTCTCTGAGGTGGCAGGAGCAACGGATCGACCCATACTGGTTTCCCACCAATAATTGATTTGCCATACCCTGTCTGTGTACCATTGAGGTAGATACTCTCCCAGGCCAAGTGCTAAGAACGCTTAAGATTCCTTCTTTTTGCCCTCTGAGCCGGAGTCTCCTTTTTCCAAGAGGGAGTTGACAAGGGTCGTGATCGCCTCTCTCGTCACCGAGGCTTTTGAGAGGAAGTGATTGGCCCCGTATTGGCTTGCAGCCTGCCGGTATTCCAGAAAATCATAACTGGTCAGAATGATAATGCTCATCTCGGGATGCTCTTTCTTTATCTTCTTCGTGAGGTCGAGGCCGTTTCCATTCGGCAATTTGATATCCATGAAGATGAGATTGGGCAGGAAGGAATCGACTTTTTGCATGGCCTCCCCAGCATCTGGAGCCTCCTCAATGGCCATGGAGGGAAATTGGGCATGGATGATCTCTTTCAGTGATTGCCGGAAGGCTATGTTATCCTCAACAAGTAATGTCTTGAACATATCCATTTCTCCGCAGATGGTTTCGACTTGTCATAAAGACGCAGTCATTCTCAGTAAACAACATTACTGAGAAATACCGCCTTTGGTCAATGGGGTAAACACTGTATTTGTTGTGATTTTATACTGTATTCGCGAGTGGCATTGAAGAAAGATAGGGTAGAAGCTTATCTCCTGTATGTTGATTTCCTCTTCCCCTGGCAAAGTATAAAGCGGTTATCAGAACATCAGGTTATCAGGCAATGACTATCAGGACACTAGGTTATCAGGTAAACAAAGAAATGATTCTTTTCCTGCTCCTCTGATTTCCCAGTGCTCTGCGTCCTGATTTCCTGATAACCTGAATCTACGCCTATTCATTCCGATAAAGACCATGTTGCTGTGATCGTTGTTCCCTTTCCTTTGATCGACTCGATCGCAAAGGATCCACCTGAGAGCTCAGCTCGCTCTCTCATGCTGGTAAGACCTAATCCTCGCCTGGGCCTGTCCGCCGAAAGGTTTTTCTCAATATCGAATCCCACCCCGTTATCCCGTATCGTTAATTCCATCTTCTCGTCGGTTCCTCTCAACGAGAGATGAACCAGATCCGCTCCACTATGTTTGGTAATATTGTTCAGGGCCTCCTGCATGATTCTGTAGATGACCGTTTTGAGAGAATCTGGAACTTCGTCTTCTCTAACACCCACCTGGGTTTCAATGCTGATGCCAGGATAGGTCGTCTTGAACTCCCTGCAAAACCATGAAATGGTTGCTAAGATGCCCAGGTCATCCAGGACAGAGGGCCGCAAATCCATCTGTATTCTGCGGGCTTCTTCAATGCTTTGCTGAACAATGGGGATAACGGTCTCCAGCGATTTGACCATTGTTTTTCGCCTGTTCTGACGCATTTCCTGGAGGATGTTCTCCACCCTGAATTTGATCGTAGACAGGGATTGTCCAAGGCTGTCATGGACTTCGCGCGAGATCCGTTTCCTTTCATTTTCCTGGACCGTCAAGAGCTGGGAAGAGAGAATCCTGAGCCGCTTCTCAGAATCCCGTATTTCGTCTTCGAGATCAAACCGGTGAAGCGCCTCTCCAATCAATGGCGCCACCGACTCAATAAACTCCATCGCCTTAAAGGGTACTTGTCCTTCCCTTTCGTCGGCCAGATGGATTGCTCCGAGCACCTCTCCTCGGTAACGAATGGGAATAATGCTTACAGACGTAAACCCGTGCTCCAGACAGACACCTCGGAATCTCGATTTCTCCTCTTCTGAAAGCTGACCTACGAATTCAAATGTGTTGGCGCAATGGAAGGAGCCATGAGCGGTTGTCATGGAACTATCTTGGGGATCGGGATTTCCTGTGATCACTCGAATGCAGGCACACTGGTCTCGTGTGATTGAAAGCAAGTTCTCCGATTCCCAGAATGGCTGGCTGAATCCGACATAGGATTCATAGGGAATGAACTTCTGTTCATCCAATACCCGGATGCCTACACATCGGCATCCACTCCAACTTTGAAGGAGATCGACGACGGCATCCAAATACTCCCTTCGTGCGGCCTTTCTTGAAAAGAGCTCAAGGAGGACGCTGGTCGCATAGGTTCGTCTTTCTATCTCCTTGCGCTCGGAAATGTCACCTACCGAAGCCACCCATCCGAGCGTCCTTCCTTGAGTATCTTTTAAAGACGAGACCATCACAAGAGCGTCGAAACGCTCCTCGTTCTTTCTGAGAAAGCGCACTTCGAAGCCTACGCTTGGCATCCGGCCTCTGAGCAGTGCCCGAAAGGATTCCGTTCGAACCTCTGAATCTTCCGGTGGCCAGAAGTTGAAAGGTGGGGCAGCTCCGATCAATTCCCCTTCGTTCCATCCCGTCATGCGACATAAGGCAGGGTTCACATGGGTGATCCGACCTTTTTTATCCACAACGAGGATGCCAGTGACAATGGAGTTCTCAATAGCCGCCCGCAGAGCATGCTCAGACTTCGCTTTCTCCTCAGCAAGTTTTTGAGCAGTGATATCTCGTGCGGCTGCAAAAACACCTTGTACCTCTCCTGCTTCATTCCGATATACCGTTGCATTGTACAGTACTTCGGTAATCTGTCCTGAGGTATGTCGGATAGAGAGAGGATAATCTCTCACAGACCCTTCCGAGAACACCTGCTCGTATCCCTCTCTTGCCTTCTTGGGTTCGGTAAAGTAGTCCAAGAAATCGCTTCCGATTAAGTGATCACGGGAAACGCCGGTCGCAGATTCGGTCGCCCTGTTCACATCGGTGATCTTGCCATCGGAACTGATAGTGACAAGGGGGTCAGGGCTTGCTTCGATGAGACTGCGGTTGTATTGATGGGCGGCTCTCAGAGCCTCCTCTGCACGCTTACGCTCGGTAATGTCAATACCCATCTCCAGAATGAGTGTGGAGCCGTCTGTGTCGGTGAAGGGGAAGTCGAAGACATCATAAATGCGGCCGTCCGGGCCGGTCCACTCCCACTCATGGGGTACCATGGTTTTCAGAACGGTATAGGTTTCACAAGTCTCGCAGGGCTCGCTGCGCCCAAACAGATACTCAAAGCAGCGCCGGCCGTGGGATTCGCCGAAACGCTCCCGAAAGAAGTGGTTTGCAAAGGGCACGTGATAATCCCGTGTCAACAGCACCAAATAAGCCGGCAGTATCTCTAGGACGTCATTGACCCGCTGCCGTTCCGCTTTCACGGCCTCTTCGGCCCGCTTGCGTTCGGCGATATCCCGCGCAATAGTGGAAAGGAACTCCACCTCTCCATTCGGACCTTTATGTGCGAGGATGACCTGAGAAGCAGGGATCTCCGTTCCATCACGGCTCAGAAAGGCAGTCTCGCCGTTCCAGAGACCTGTCTGCAAAGCGGTTGGAATGCCTTCATTCAGAACTACAGCCTTCGTCCAATCAGGGTGGGTGTCAGGTATCCTCACTCCCGATATATCCTCCTCTTCGCTGAGGCCAAGCATCTTCCGACCGGCTTTATTTAAGTAGAACAACTGCCCGTCCAAATTTGCCATTCCTATGAGGTCGGACGTTGCTTCAACAATATGGGCAAGCTGGGTTCTTTCTTTCTCCGTTTGCACACGGTTGGTCACATCTTCCAACGAGAAGACTAAGAACTCCACCTCACCCTTTTCGTCTAATATGGGGGTCAAGGTCCAGTCCCAATAGGTCTCTCCCCGCTTAGGATGATCTGGAAAGGTGAACGGTTGTGCAACAGCCTGATAGGGTATCTTTGTCTCTACGACTTGTCTAAACTTGGCTTCATTTTCCTCATGAGGATAGAATTCGAAATGATTGTGGCCAGCAAATTCTGAAACATCACGTTGATGGGATTTGGCATAGGCCGCATTGACTCTGATAAAATTGAGATTTTTGTCAAGAAAGACCAATGGGGTGATCGTGGAGGTGAAAAAGCCTTCTAAAATCCTCGATTGGTCTCTCAAGGCTTTCTCCGCTCGCATGTATCCAACCATTTCCCCAAGTTCAATGGCAATCGCATTGATAAGACCTCTTTCTTCCTTTAAGAAAGGTCCTTCATTACTTATCGGTTTTTCTTCTAAGTAATAAATCTCTACACTACCGATTATTTCATCATGGACAATGATTTCGCTGGCCTGTCTCCAGGGCGTCTCCTTTAAGTTTTCGGTCTTATATTCCTTCCCATCAAGTAAGATTCGTGCGCAGGTTATTTCGGGATATTGCCATCCAGACGTAATGAGATTAACAATATTCTGGAGCTTTTCGTCCAACAGAGCATATTGTTTTCCGACATAGTAACTTATGGAATAAAGACAATTGATCTCTTGAATTCGTTTATCGAGATCATAGGTCAGGTTTCGCAAAGCTCCTTCGGTCCGCTTCCGTTCAGCAATTTCAGCCTGTAACTCTTTGTTGGTTTTTAACAGCTCCAAGGTTCTTTCCTGAATACGAAGTTCTAACTCGTCACGGGATCTTCGGAGTTCTTCCTCGGCCTGCTTGCGCTCGGTGATGTCTCGAACTTGAACCAAATAACCGCTCTGGGCTTCTTTTTGCTCCAAACCCAAGGGGGTGATTAGAACATCAAGATAAATCGCCCCCGATTTTTTTGTGTCATACAATTTATGCTCACTGACTTTTTCAAAATCAAAAGCAGCCTCATATCTAACAGATTCTCCCTTTTTCAGCTTCTCTCTTGCTTCATCTGCCAAATTGGGGTCATCAAAGAGTTTAAATCCTTTCACCTCTTCCGCATCAGATACACCAAAAATCTTAAGGGAGGCTTTATTTACTTCAAGCAATTGACCATCCGAATCATAAAGCTCAATGCCGATTGGGGATTCACCAAAAATGTTCCTGAAACGTTCTTCACTCTCCTTTAAATTTTTGAATAAGAGATTGTAAGGTTTTGAAAAACCCGTCTGGATAATGGCCTTATAGATAAAATAAAAAGAAAGGACCTTGAAGATATGGCCGATCAGATTAGAAAGACCATAAGCATCGATATAAAATGTAAAGGCCAATTCAGAAACAATGGTCAGGAGAATGGACCAAACCACCCATTGCATGACCTCTCGCTCAAACTCCCTTCGATTTTTAAAAAGCAGGGCAATTGAACCTAAAAGAATCAGAGAGATGATATATTCACTGATCTTTTTAAACGGGGTTAATCCAAGCCCTTCGACGAAGCAAGTAGGGAAAATATTCCAGTAAAAGATGGACAATAACAAAATGGAAGTAGCTAAGGCATATCCAAAAATTAAAGAATTTGCTTTCAACTTTCGCCTAAAAAATAAAGGGGCGATAAGAAGAGAGGTGCTTTCCATGTATCGGGCAACAATCCATAGCTGGGTCGGTAAATTGGTTTCATACCCTTGAAATACGCCCATTCCTGTATAAGCCAATGTATGGGTTAGATCTAATGCGCCAACAAACAGATACGCAATACCAATAAAGAGAAGGTAATTGTTATCGAGAAATCGGCGTGCGTTCCAGGTGATTACGAAAATGCCGAAAGCGACAACGATTGAAAATATTTCGGCAAGGCTATGGAAAAGAAGGTAACTGTAAAGACTGGTCAGGTATAGTCCAAAAAAGACCAGAATCCCTATCAGGAAATATGAATATTTTTTAGTGTTAACGCCTTGTTCCATTTTCCTCTCCTAATCTTTGCAGTAACAGGGGTGCAGAACTATTATAGCACATGATTTGTATGGGCGCTGAAATGGATGAACCTGAAACAACCCACTTACTACAGCCACCCGATTCCAATGCTACTCACTCTCAGGATACTTCTTAGATAAACCCAAAACGTCCAGAATACAATATTTCTAACCCAGAAATACGGCATTTACCCTATTTTTTTTATGAGCTGTTCTAAGTAGGTTCAAATTTGGGAGGGAATACCTATGTTAGAGACTCTTCTTCCAGGAGTGAAACACCTTCAGAACATTCATCCATTGGTGGTCCATTTTCCGATTGCATTTCTGATGGGTGCAGCACTTTTTTACGGGCTGGCGTGGGTTTTTGGAAAAAACAGCCTCTGAGTTACAGCCTTCTCATTTTGATGGGGTAAATCAGTAACTCAGGGCTTTAGCTCTGATGAGTTAACCTTGAAAGGTTGAGGTACTGTCAAAAAGGTCTTGAGAACTTCCCATTTCTTTTCTCCGATTCCCTTCACATTTTTTAACTCTTCAACCGATCGGAAGCCTCTCCTTTTCCCTCGATAGGCGACGATTTCTCGGGCCAAGGATTCTCCGATCCCGGGAATCAAGCAGAGATCCTCCGCCGAGACTCGGTTGAGGTCTAGAGGTATGAAGAAGATAAGTAGTTTGCTGGCCTCCATTCTTCCCAATTTTACTTTAGTTCCCCCATACCCCCCCTTATAAAAGGGGGGACATGGAGGGATTATACGGGATTCTTTCACTACCGTGATCAGGGTCCCCGTTTCCAGGGCCTTTGAGGAAGCAGCGGTTTCGAGGAACTCAGCCTCCTTCAACCCTCCTGCTTTTTCAATCGCTTCCTTCAATGAGGGCGGATTCCGGAAAATGAAGATTCCAGGATTCGGCACGTCTCCTGACACTTCAACCGCACACTCTCCGACAATCTCTTCAGGAGGGGGCAGAAGGCGATGATAATAAAATCGAAAATAGAGAATACCGAGGAGAAATATGGCAACGATGAAGAGAATCCGTTGTTGACCAAGAGAGAAATGTTTGAATAATTGAGGAGGGAGGACTGCGAATTGCGGATTGAATAAAGAAAGAAAAGATCTCAGTTTCTGTTTGCCAAATTCCGAAATCCGCATTCCGAAATCCGAAATGGTTCTATTCTTCTTCTTTGAGGAGTTTATAATCGATGGAGTCGACAAGAGCCTGCCAACTGGCTTGGATGATATTCTCGGAGACTCCAACCGTTCCCCACTTTGATTCTCCATCTCCCGATTCGATGAGAACCCTCGTTTGGGCCCCGGTTCCATCCTTCGTCGAAAGAATCCTGACTTTATAGTCCAGCAGTTTAACCTCCTTCAATTCAGGATAGAACTTCTCCAAGGCCTTTCGCAACGCATGATCCAATGCATTGACCGGGCCATTTCCCACCGCTGCGGTATGCTCGACCTGATCCCCCACACGGACCATGATGGTGGCCTCTGCAAGGGAAGGGGCTTCCTCCCTATCCTTTTCGACGATCACACGAAACCCCATCAGTTCGAAGAACTTCTTGTGCTGTCCAAGGGCCTTTTTAATGAGTATCTCAAAAGAACCTTCTGCTCCCTCAAACTGAAAACCCTCGTTTTCCAGGCGCTTTAGGTCGTCGAGGATCTTTTTCACCTTCGGATCTTTGCTCTTCAAATCGATTTTTAGCTCGGCGGCTTTGTAAAGAATATTCGATTTACCGGAGTAATCAGAGATAAGAACCCTTTGACGATTTCCAACCCGCTCTGGAGGAACATGTTCGTAGGTGGCATCACTCTTTCGGATGGCGCTCACATGCAAGCCACCCTTGTGAGCAAAGGCGCTGTCCCCCACATAAGGGAGGTATTTATTGTGGGGGAGGTTGGCCAACTCTGAGATGAAACGAGAGACCTCAGTGATCTTTTTCAACTGATCATCCGTGATACAATCCATTTTCATTTTTAACTTGAGATTGGGGATGATGGAACAGAGATTAGCATTCCCGCATCTTTCCCCGTACCCGTTCATGGTGCCATGGACCATCAGGACGCCTTCCTTGACCGCTAAGATGGTGTTTGCTACGGCCATCTCCGTATCATTATGAACATGAATGCCCAAGGGAATGGTGATTTGTTTTCTTGTCTCTCTAATGATGGTTTGAATCTCGTCAGGGAAGGTCCCTCCATTCGTATCGCATAAGACAATCCAATCGGCCTTGGCATCCTGTGCAGCCTTCAGCGTGGAGAGGGCATACTGGGGATTGTTTTTGAATCCATCGAAGAAATGTTCTGCATCAAAAATAACTTCCTCGGCCTGACCCTTCAGAAACTGAATCGAGCTATGAATGATCTCGAGATTCTGATCAAGAGTTATATTTAATGCCTCAAGGGGATGAATATCCCAGGACTTTCCGACAATGGTTATCACCTTTGTGCCAGCCTCGATCAGAGCTTGGATATTTGCATCATTCTGGGGCAAAGTCCCTGCCCGGCAGGTGCTTCCAAAGGCCACCATCTTTGCCTGAGATAGGGGAACCAATTTGATCTCTTGAAAAAACTGGATGTCCTTTGGGTTAGAGCCTGGCCAGCCTCCTTCGATGTAATGAACGCCTAAATCATTCAACTTCTGCGCAATACGAACTTTGTCCTCTACGGAAAAGGCGATGTCTTCCGCCTGGGCGCCATCCCGAAGCGTAGTATCATAGATCTTCACTGAATTTAAATGACTCAAAGCCATATGCCTCCATATGAAAGGTCAATCATCAGTGGTCAATGATCAGTTATCAATTCTCAATGATCATTAACCATTAGTCGTCGGCCATTGATTATTATTGATTGGCCACTTCCTATTGATTATAGGCTATCAATTACCAATTATAAATACTCAGTTCTGACCATTGAACATTGGTCATTGCCCATTGATTATTGATCATTTCTCTTCTGCCACAGATGGCTTATCTAACTCAAAAGCATCATGGAGCGCTCGAACTGCCAGTTCGGTATATTTTGCGTTGATGATACAGGAGATCTTGATCTCTGAAGTGGAGATCATGTTGATATTGATGCCCTCCTTTGCCAAGGCAGAGAACATCTGGGTGGCTACATGGGAGTGGCTCCTCATACCTACACCCACAATCGATACCTTGGCAATGTTTTCATCGGCGGCGACCTCTTTCCCACCGAACCCTTTCATGGTCTCCTTGATGATCTGAAGGGTTTTGGTGAAATCGGACTTGGGAACGGTGAAGGCCACATCCGCATAACCTTTCTCCGTGCTGGAGGTCTGGATGATCATATCCACGACGATATTGGCATCGGCAATGGGCTTAAACAATTTGGCAACCATTCCAGGAACGTCCGGAACACCCATGATCTCAATCTTCGCCTCATTCTTGTTGTAAGTGACACCGGAAACGACAACCCTTTCCATTTCTTCGTCCTCCTTGCAAACGATCGTTCCAAGATTATCATTGAAAGATGACCTTACATGGATGGGGACATCATATTTCTTAGCAAACTCAACCGATCGTATCTGTAACACTTTGGCACCCAGGCTGGCCATTTCAAGCATCTCGTCATAAGAGATCTTGGATAACTTTCTCGCCTTCGGGCAGATGTTGGGATCGGTGGTATAGACTCCATCGACATCGGTGTAGATCTCGCAGACGTCTGCCTTCAAGGCGGCTGCAACCGCGACACCTGTCGTATCAGATCCCCCTCGACCCAGGGTGGTAATATTATCTGACTCATCCACGCCCTGAAACCCTGCTACCACCACCACCCTTCCGTTCTTTAGATCCTTAAGTATCTTCTCCGACTCAATGCCTGAAATGCGGGCCTTGCCAAAGGCGCTGTCTGTAGCAATCTTGATTTGAAACCCCAAGTAAGATTTCGAGGCACAGCCCATTGCTTTAAGAGCGATAGCAAGCAAGGCAATGGAGACCTGTTCTCCTGTGGAGACAAGGACATCCAATTCCCTCTCGTCAGGGGTTGGAGTGATCTGCTGGGCTAGGCGAATCAGCTTGTCCGTCTCTCCGGCCATTGCGGATACAACCACCACAACATCATGGCCTTGATTCTTCGTTTTGATCACCCTGGAGGCCACGTTTTTAATTCGGTCAATATCCCCCACAGAGGTACCGCCATATTTTTGAACCACCAATGCCATTCGACTCCCCTCCCCCAATCCATTGCGGAATGTAGAATGCGGATTGCAGAATTAAGAACTTGAGATTATCACATTCCGCATTCCGCACTGCGAATTCCGAATTCTTTCAAAAGCTTCTCATAGTGTTTGCCTTTGCCAACGATTTCTATAGACCTGGTCTGCTTCCCTGTATAGCGGATTTGTATCCAAATGAGTTCTCTTAGAAGAAGTGATGGAATTCTGTCTGCCCATTCAATCGCCGTGATCCCCTCACCCCCCAGATACTCCTCCAAACCCAGTTCCTCAGCCTCCTTCTCTTCTCTCAACCGGAAAAGATCGATATGGTAAAGGGGCATCTTTCCTGTGTACTCGTTGATCAACGTAAAGGAGGGGCTTGAAATGTAACGGGTGTCCCGAACCCCCGCCCCTGCAGCAAGGCCTTTGATGAATTGGGTCTTTCCTGTCCCCAATTCACCCACCAAGGCGACCACATCTCCTCGCAAAAGAAGACTTCCAAGCCTTTTCCCAATTCGGATCGTCTCTGAGGTACTCCTGGTCTGGAAGGCCACTTTTCCAATTTGAGATTTAGGATTTGGGATTTCAAATTTCAGATTTTTCAATCTGCAATCTACAATCTGCCATTTGAAATTGCAGTCTAGGCCTTGTACTTAAAATCCTCCGGATTAAGATTTTCCAGCCATTCCTTCAATTGGTCGCCTTCCTTCTCCATGTCGATGGTCCGCGCCTTTTCGATCACCTGATCCGAGACAAAGATCGGAGCATCTACAGCGAGGGCGATGGCAATTGCGTCACTGGGCCGAGAATCGATGATGATCTCTGCTCCTCGCCTCATAAGGTGGATCAATGCATAGTAGGTATTTTCCTTCAGGTCATTCACGATGATTTTCACAACCTGAGATTCAAGGGTATTGAGAATACTATGGATCAAATCATGGGTCATAGGCCGATGGGAGCCTATCTTCTTCAATTTCATGGCGATCGCATTGGCTTCAAAAGGTCCAATCCATATGGGAAGCCCCGTTTTATTCGATAGGTCCATCAAGAGGACGACGAATCCATTCGATGTGGAATCGAAAGTCAAGAATTTCACTTTCATTTCGACAAACATCCTCTTCTCCTTTCACAGACGAATTCCGATCAGACTCGTGCCCTTATCAGGATCAACGAAATCTCAAAGCAGCGCCCACTCCGTCGCTCTCTCTTAAGATGGTATTCTCTTCAACCCATTTGACCTCTCCGTCCTGACGGAGGGTTGACCTCACCATCTCTTCTCCGAGGTTGACAATCTTCATCTCTTCTTTGCAGAGTGGGCAATGGGCGGACGGGTCACCCGGAGAAGGGATCAGGACAAGAGAACTGCATCGGTGGCACTTTCCTCCTGAATGAGAAAACGATGTCACGAGATAGAGTGTCTGGATCTGTCCTCCATTCAAGGCCTCCAATGTTCCGTTTAGACCGAAGGTGGACAACCCACCCTTGGGGCTCCTCTCCTTCAACTCCTCGATCTGCCTGGAGACTTCCTGGCTCTCCTTCTGGAGGAGACGTTCGAAAACCCGCTTCAACACTTTTGAACGTTCCTCTGAAAAATCGATGGAGAAAGTATCCGCGATCTGCTGTTTGATTCGTTCAGGAAGGAAGGCTCTAAAATTGGCCACGATCCGTTCTTGGCCGATCAGGACCACCCGTTTCCATTTCCCGGAATCGAAGAGTTCGGTGAGTTGCTCGGCCACCTCTCTGTGATGTTTATCCATATGATCTTTGATGTGACGCTGGTACCTCATCTGGGCCCATCCTCCTTGATCGTGGCGTCCGGGGACATAACTCTCGATGGAGGATTCGGCCATCAGACCCTCCAGCGAGACTTCAAACAGCTTAGCCGAGTCCGTATCCACCATGACAGCCAATGTACCTTGATACTGAGAAGACAGGCGGACAAGAGGTTGGAGGGCGGGGAGATCGGAGATAACGCATTCATTTTCAAAAGGGACGATTGAAGGGTAGGTAAGAAAAACCCCATTGCCACTACAGGAGAAGATCGCCAGCCCATTTACCCCCTCATCATAGGAACGTCGAACCAACCCCTCCACGTACTTCTCAATCTGTTTTTGGTCTTCGGCAAAGGTCTTTCGCCAATCCTCTCGATCTTTAAGTTGATCATGGATCCTCTTCAGCTGATTTTTCGTGAAAAGTCGTATCCGTTCCCGCTGTTGCTCGTCATCCTGTTTCGTATTGAGATAGAGGGACACGAAAGGATAGGGACTTTCTTCGATCCGGGCCAATCTCTTGATCTCACTCTTTATGTCCATATGGAACTCTCCGAGGAGAAAACAAGTCAGGTTCTGAGGCGAATGAATAACGACAGAGATTGAGGATAGTCTTATTATAATGAAGAATAATTGAAAATCAACTCAAGGGCTCTATCGGGCCCAAAGGCTCATAGCCAAATCCTGGACCGAAGGCTCGAAATTAATACGGAGCGACGCTTTTGACCCCACTCCCAAAGACCGGAGTTTGGCACCGCCGAAGCATCAAATTCTTCTTTCAAGTAGGGCAGGGATTTTTTGAATAAGATCGGTCGCTATCAGAGATTTCTCTCCTTTTTCCAGAGCGATCTCATCGCCGGCCAATCCATGGAGATAGACAGACATCTGAAGGGAGGGAAGGATGTCAAACCCTTGGCAGATCAATCCCCCGATCATCCCGGTGAGCACATCTCCTGTTCCCCCTGAGGCCATTCCTGGATTGCCTGACGGGTTGATAAAGATCTCCCCTTTGGGAGTGGCGATCAGGGTACGATGTCCTTTGAGGACGAGATGAACGTGTCGGGACTGGGAGAAGTTTCTGCTGATACCGATCCGATCTTCTTGGACTTCTCTGGGAGTGGATCCGATCAGCTTTGCCATCTCTCCAGGATGGGGTGTCAGGATGAGGGATCGGTTCATGGCAGGAAGGATTTTGGGCTGTGTTGCCAGAGCGGTTAACCCATCGGCATCGAGAACGATTGGGAGATTCAAGGTCTTGATCAGTTTGAGGATGAGCGACTGGGTTTCCTTAGTCGTCCCGATCCCCGGACCAATGATCACAGCCTTCTTGTTTTCGCAGAGGTGAAGGATGGAGTTTAAGGCCCGGAGACTCAGGGTCTGCTTAGGGGTTTCGGGGAGAGGTTCTGTCATCACCTCAGTCAGTTTCACCTCCATGATTGCATTCAGGCTCTTTGGGATGGCTAGGGTGACCAGACCTGCCCCCATCCTGAGAGCAGCTTCACACGCCATGGCCGCTGCTCCGGTCTTGCCAACCGATCCGGCGATGACGAGAAGGTGCCCGTAATCTCCCTTATGGGTTTCCGGCCGTCGCTGCACCGAGAGCCATCTTCTAATGTCGCCGCTTTCCAGAAGAAACGTCTGGAATCTCTCCTCCTCTACCAGCCTCTTGGGGATGCTGATATCGATGATTTTTAACTCTCCTGTATAGTCGATTCCTGGAGAGATGAGATGTCCGACTTTCGGCAGACCGAAGGTAACAGTGAGCGAAGCCCGAATCGCCGTCCCGAGTGGTTTGCCGGTATTGGCATCTAACCCAGAGGCAATGTCGACTGCGACCATCGGCTTCTGAAGACTGTTGAGGTGGTCGATCACCTCTCGATAATAACCTCGGACCTCGGCATCCAGTCCCGTGCCGAAGATGGAGTCGATCAGGAGATCAAACTTCTCCAGATCCTTCTTGATCTTTTGGTAATCTTTGGAAGAGGGAACAGAGACGACCTCTCCTTTCATGCGAAGGAAGATCTGGAAATTGGTCTCTGCATCCCCTCGGAGAGCTTTCGGGTCAGCGAGGAGAAAGGCCTTCACCGGAATCCCTCGATTCAGAAGGTATCGACCGATCACAAAACCATCTCCCCCATTATTTCCCTTTCCGGCGATGATCGCTGCTTTCTTCTTCAGAATATCCGGAAAGGCATTGGAGATGACCTCGGCGGCTCCTCTCCCTGCATTCTCCATCAGGACGATTCCAGGAATTCGGTATGTCTCAATGGCCTTCCGATCCAATTCTTGCATCTGCTCAGCGGTTGCGACCTTCATCATTGCTCCCCTCTAACAGAACATGGGCCACGGCGTACGGCCGATCGTGGGAAAGGGTGATAAGAGCCTTCTGGATCCGGCACGTTTCGAGGACTCCCTTTGCCTTCCGATGGAAGGCGAGTAAAGGCTTCCCCATCGGATCGTTTTCCACCTCGATATCCGTCCACTGGATACCATGTCGGAGTCCCCAACCGATCGCTTTGAGAAAGGCCTCCTTGGCCGCGAACCGTGTAGCAAAACATTCTGGAGGTCTGGCCCGTCGCTGGCACCAGGCGATCTCCCTCTCCGTAAAGACCCGACCGAGGAAGAGGGTTCCCCAGCGCGTGATGAGGCGTTCGATCCGGTCGATGTTCACAATATCAATGCCTGTTCCGACAATCATCGCTAGATTTCAGATCTCGAATTGCGGATTTCGGAATGAAAAACAGATCATTCTGCAATGGTGAATCTCAATTCAGAATTTCTTTTTCAATTATTCCGCAATCTACAATCCGCAATTCATTTAATAAGAGCGATCATCTCCCGAACGGCACGATCCAGGCCCACCAGGATCGCACGGGCGATAATGCTATGACCGATATTGAATTCTTCGATCTCTTTGATTTCTGCCATCCGTTGAACGTTGACATAATTGAGACCGTGTCCTGCTGCAATCTGGAGATCTCGGTGGGAAGCCTCCGCGACTGCATCGAGGATCTTCTTGAGTTCTTCATCTGCCTCGGCAGGGGTCTTCGCATCACAGTAGTGACCCGTATGAATTTCGATGGCACTCGCTCCCACCCGTTCGGAGGCCTTGATCTGGTCACTTCTGGGATCGACAAAAAGGCTGACGGGGATTCCCCCTTTTTGGAGCCGCTGAATTGCTTTCTTAATGGACTGAAAGGATTTGATCACGTCGAGGCCGCCCTCGGTCGTCAACTCTTCCCTCTTTTCAGGCACAAGGGTCACGATGTTTGGTTTAGTAGCCAAGGCCATTTGGATCATCTCTTCTGTAGCGGCCATCTCCAGATTTAGACGGGTCTGTATGACCTCCCTGAGAAGTCGGAGGTCCCGATCCTGGATGTGGCGTCGATCCTCTCTTAGATGGGCGACAATCCCATCTGCTCCCGCCAATTCCACGATTGCAGCGGCGGCAATGGGATCAGGATACATTAACCCACGGGCTTGTCTCACGGTGGCCACGTGGTCGATATTGACACCCAGTCTCGGCATCGTTCCTCCCAGAAATCTCTAATCTGCTATCGGCTACTAGCTTCCTTACCAATGTATTTCTTAACTAATTCCACAAGGTCCTGGGCATATTGATGGAGCTTCGTCTCATCTTCACCCTCGACCATGATCCGGAGAAGAGGCTCAGTCCCTGAGTAGCGAATCAAGATTCGGCCGGACTGGCCCAGCGATCCCTCAATCTTCTTAATCCTCTCATCAATCGCCCGAGACTCGGAGAGGTCTTTTCTTTCTCTTACCTCGACGTTATAGAGTACCTGGGGAAGAGGTTCCATGACTTTAGCCAATTCATCCAGCGGTCGTCTCTTTTGTTTCATGATGGCCAAAACCTGGAGGGCCGTGAGAATGCCGTCGCCGGTCGTATTATAATCTAAGAAGATGGTGTGGCCCGATTGCTCTCCTCCCAGGTTAAAATCTCCTCGGACCATCTCTTCGACAACATAACGATCTCCCACCCGGGTTCGAACCACTTTTCCTCCTGCTTCTTTTATGGCTCGATCCAGCCCCATGTTACTCATGACCGTAGTGACTAAAGTGCCCTTCCTCAATCGTTTTTTTGACAGTAGTTGAAGGCCGCAGATGGCCAGGATATGATCTCCATCCACCAGTTTCCCATGGCGATCCACAAAGACAATCCGATCCGCATCGCCATCGAGCGCCATTCCGATATCCGCCCTTTTCTCAAGGACGAGGCGACTGATTACCTCCGGGTGAAGGGAACCACAATCTGCATTGATATTCTCCCCATCGGGCTCTACGCCGATAGGGATTATCTCTGCCCCCAATTCCTCGAAAACGGCGGGTGCCACCCGATAGGCGGCCCCATTGGCGCAATCCAAGGCGATCCGAAGCCCATCCAGCGTCAGATCGTTAGGGAAGGTGTTTTTGAGGAAAACGACATACCTCCCAATCGCGTCATCGATCCGGTAGGCTTTTCCGACTTCGTTGGCAGTCGGTCGCAGGGAATGGAGGTGATTCGAGAGGACCAATTCTTCGATCTGATGTTCCATTTGGTCGGGGAGTTTGAAACCATCCTGGGAAAAGATCTTAATCCCGTTGTCATAATAAGGATTGTGGGAAGCTGAGATTACCACCCCAGCGTTTGCTCTCATACTGGTTGTGATGAAAGCAATACCGGGGGTCGGTAGTGGTCCTACCAGCATCACATCAGCTCCCATCGAGCAGATGCCAGAGGCGAGAGCCGTCTCCAACATATATCCTGACAGTCGGGTATCTTTGCCGACCACAATCCGATGTCTTCCCTTGACCTCCTTAAAAAGGTGGGCAACGGCCCTACCGAGTTGCAAGGCTATTTCGCCGGTCATCGGGTCCACATTAGCGACGCCCCTTATCCCGTCTGTCCCGAATAATTTCCGCCTCATCTCTTTCCCGTGCCTTCCAGCAGGCACCATGCCTCTCTTTTGAGACTTCTTCATCGTTACCATCGTTACCATAAATCCTTAGAAAAGGCAAGCAAGGGGGGTAAGAATAGGGACATATTCCATTTATTAGAATGAGGCCACCTGTTATTAGGATGAAAAATGGGATGTGTCCCTATTCTTACCCGGCTAGGCGAATCGCATCGGCAACGGCAAGTGTCTTTTTTGCCTGGAGTACGTCATGGCATCGGACGATATGAGCGCCATTGAGAGCTGCGATGGCGATGCTTGAAAGAGTTCCCTGATGTCCCCAAGAGTATTGGTCTACCAAGTACCCGGAATTCCGAGAGATTTTTTATGATTTGGAGGTTGTCCTCAAGGGTCTTTCCAAAGCCAATCCCTGGATCGATGATGATCTGTTGCGGGTCTAATCCGGCAGATTCTGCTTTGTGAATGGAGTCTTTCAGGTATTGGAGTATTTCAGAGAAAAGAGAGTCATAGCGGACATCCTTCTGCATCGTTTCTGGGGTTCCTCGGATGTGCATCAGGATTAGGGGGATATCTCCCTTTGCAGCCACCTGAGCAAGCTCAGGGTCAAAGTGTAATCCAGTGATATCATTTATGATTTCAGCCCCTGCCTCCAAGGCTTTCCGGGCCACTGCCGATTTGTAAGTATCTACGGAAATCGGAATATCTATCTCTTTGGCAAGGGATTCAATCACAGGCATAATCCGACGTAATTCCTCTTCCAATCCAAGGGGTTTTGAACCTGGCCTGGTGGATTCCCCTCCGATGTCCAAGAGATCCGCTCCCTCTTCGACCATTTTCAGACCATGAGCAATAGCCTTTTCCTTGATGAAGTAGAGGCCGCCGTCTGAAAAGGAATCAGGAGTGACGTTGAGAACCCCCATCAAGAGGGTTCGCCCTCCCAACGTGAATGTCCGCTTCCGACAGCGTATGGAGAAATGAGTTCTTGAGACATTGTCGAGGGTTTCCTCTAGGCATTGGCCAAGGGGCTGGAGGTGGGGATTTCGGTCCAATTTGAGGATCAGTTCTTCAAACTGATTTCGGATGCCCATGAGAATGACGTCGGTCGATCCGATGCTACAGTCGAGCCCCCTCGCGTCGACAGCAGCATCGCCACCCAAGGAGAGCATCTCCTGTTTTAGAAGATTGGCAGTCCGCGGGTCGATCCCTTCCACCTTGAAATTGAATTGAAGGGTCTTTCCTTTCACCCACTCCATGCCAGTGGCATCCACCCCCACCTTTTCCATTTGATAGAGGGCGTCTCCGGCGTTGGTGATGTTAAGGCACCGTATTAAGTTCATCGAACCAATCTAGCTGCTTGAAAAGAGCATGCCTCCGGCTGCCTCTAAGTGGCCTCTAATCGTGAAATTCCAACCTGTGGTTTTTTGGTGCTTGGGATTTGGAGACTTACAATTCACCCCTTATGATGGATTCGATCTGGCTTCCGTCGAGAACCTCTTTTTCAAGAAGAGCATTCGCCAATTGATGGAGTGTGGCCAGATTCTGCTGGATGATGCTTCTTGCTTTTTGATAACTTCCGGTAACGATGGACCTGATCTCACCATCGATGAGATGAGCTGTCTCTTCGCTGTAATCTCGATGTTGAGCAAACTCCCTCCCCAAGAAGATCTGTTCCTCTTTTTTCCCGAAGGCTAGGGGACCCAGTTTCTCGCTCATCCCCCATTCGCACACCATCTTTCTGGCAATCTCGGTAGCCTGCTCAATGTCATTGCCTGCACCGGTCGTTTGACGGTTCAACACTAGCTCCTCTGCCGCCCTTCCTCCCATCATGATGGCGATATTGTTCAGGAGGTAGTCTTTAGGGTAGGTATGTTTTTCGTCGATGGGAAGCTGCTGGGTAAGACCAAGAGCTCGGCCGCGAGGGATGATCGTCACTTTGTGGATGGGGTCTGTTCCCGGGATCATCCTGGCTACTAAGGCGTGGCCTGCCTCGTGGTACGCAGTTATTCTCCGTTCTTCCAAAGGAATGATCATCGATCGACGTTCCACACCCATCAAGACTTTGTCCTTGGCCTGTTCGAAGTCGACCATCTCTACTCGCTCTTTTCCCAACCGGGCAGCCAAGAGGGCTCCTTCATTCACCAGATTTTCCAGATCGGCCCCGGTAAATCCGGGAGTTCCCCTAGCGAGAACCGCGAGAACGACGTCATCTGCCAATGGCGTGCGTTTAGAATGGACCTTGAGTATCTTCTCTCTCCCTTTCACATCGGGAACGGGTACGACCACTTGCCGGTCGAACCGTCCGGGCCTGAGCAGGGCAGGGTCCAAGACATCGGGTCGGTTCGTCGCTGCGATCAAGATCACACCTTCATTCGATTCAAAGCCATCCATTTCAACCAATAACTGGTTCAGAGTCTGTTCCCGCTCGTCATGGCCTCCACCGAGGCCAGCCCCACGGTGCCTTCCAACCGCATCGATTTCATCAATGAAGATGATGCAAGGGGCGTTGCGTTTTCCTTGGAGAAAGAGATCCCGGACCCGGGAGGCCCCAACCCCAACAAACATCTCAACAAAATCAGAGCCACTAATACTGTAGAAAGGGACATCAGCCTCGCCTGCAATGGCCCGGGCCAACAGCGTTTTACCCGTGCCCGGAGCGCCGATGAGAAGTACCCCCTTGGGGATTCTCCCTCCCAGTTTCGTAAATTTCTTGGGCTCTCTGAGAAAGGAGATGATCTCCTGCAGTTCATCTTTGGCTTCTTCGATCCCGGCTACGTTTTCGAACGTCACTTGATGGGTTTCTTTGGTCAGGATCTTAGCTTTGCTCTTCCCAAAGGAGAGTGCCTTTCCGCCCCCAATCTGAATTTGTCGCATGAAGAAGAGAAAAACGCCGATCAAAAGGATCATTGGGAACCAAGACAGGAGGTATTGCCAGAATGGGGATTCTTCTTCTTTCTTGACGTTGATGACCACATGTTTCTCCCTGAGCATCTTGATCATCTCGGGATCCTCAGGGGCATAGGTTTTATAATGTTTGTCGTCGATGCCTTTCCAAGCGATATTTTTCCCTCTGACTTCTACTTCAAGGACCTGGTTATTCTCTACAGCAGAAATAAAATCGGAATAATTCTTATCTAGAACCGTTTGACGTGGTCTGTTGAAAAGGTTGAAAAGGAAGATCATGATGAGGATGATGATTCCCCAGAAGGCTAGATTTTTCGAAATTGAATTCAAACCTTTCTCCATCTGAAGGGAAACTACTGTATTCTAATAGCATAATACACCCATCATTTCAATATCATCTGCTCAAACGGGAAAGGAAGAGGGAGTCGCACCGGCCATCCGCCTAAGGTAATAGAAGAGACATCTCTAGAGGAGGGAGTGGACACTTTTTGCTTGAAAAAAGAGGAGGAAATTGATATTTGATATTTTATCAATTCCAGGAATCCTAGGTGTAAGAGACAATTTCCTAAATTTGTACCTGGAAGAGTTCGAGGAATATGTCCATAGATCTATTAAGGCAATGCCCCCTTTTTGCTGGATTACAGGAAAGAGATCTAAGGAAAGTCAGGGCCATTACCTTGCCCAGAATGTACAGGAAAAAGGAGGTTCTCTTTTCCGATGGGGAGGAGGCAAAGGGTTTTTACGTCATCCTCTCAGGGAAGGTGAAACTCTACAAGATATCGCCAGAGGGCAAGGAGCAGATTCTCCATGTGGTTTCTGCACCCGACGCCTTCGCTGAGGCAGCCCTCTTTCTCGAAGGGACTTATCCCGCCTTTGCCGAAGCCCTGAGTGATAGTCAACTCCTCTTCTTTCCCAAGAGGAATTTCATCGAGCTGATCGAGAAGAATCCTCAGCTCAGTATCAACATGATCGTCTCGCTCTCACAATATCTGAAGAAGTTTGCATCGTTGATCGAGGAGCTCTCCCTTAGAGAGGTTTCCTCCAGGATCGCAAAATACCTGATCGATCTCTCATTGAAGTCATCGAAAGAGGGGAAGAGCCCCACGGAAATAGAACTGGACTTGAGCAAAACACAACTGGCCTCCAAACTCGGGACGATCAGCGAGACCCTTTCAAGAACTTTTGCAAAGATGAAATCGAAAAGGATTATTGATGTCAGAAGGAATAGAATACTGATCCTCAATCGAGAGCTGTTGGGAGAAATGGCCTCAGGAATGAAAATCTGATTTCAGGATAATTGTGGCATCTACGGCTATAGGCTCTCCGTCTACAATCAAGAGCGGGTTGATATCGATCTCCTCGATTTTTTCAAAGGTCTGAGCAAGCCATCCCAGCCTGATCAGCCAGTCACTCAGGCTTTTCATGTTCACGGGCTTTGAACCCCGATATCCTTTGAACAGAACCTGTCCTCTCAAATCCGATACCATCCCGGATACCTCTTCCTCATTTAAGGGCGCCAGCCGGAAAACTACATCCCTGTAAACCTCGGTCCAAATTCCACCCAGGCCAAACATGACGGCAGGTCCGAACGAAGGGTCCCGGACGATCCCCGCGATCAGTTCAAGATCGCTTTTCAACATCGGCTGAATCATGAAGAACTGAGGTTTGGATGTCAAGCTGAGCATTTCTTGATAAGCTGACCTTAGGTGACTGGGATTGTATAGATTAAGCTTAACGAAGCCAGCCTCGGTTTTATGGACTTGTCCTTCGACCCTTCCTTTCAGGACAACGGGAAAGCCCATCTTGTGAGAAGCCCTAAGGGCTGCTGCATAGCTCTTAACCATTTCTTCTTCGACCACTTTGAGGTTCAGGGCCTTGAGCCATTTCTTAGCCTCATGTTCATCTAAAATGGTAGCCCCCTGTTCGTCCGCCTGCCTGGATAGCTCCTTGAGTGAGGAAGTATCCTGAAGACTGAGATAAGGGACCTTCGATCTTTCTGTCGATTTCGCAGAACGCCACTGGTCTGCCGGCGGGCCCCCGTCTTCTCGCCTGGGATGCTCGAAGAGTTTGGCCATCACCGTGACTGTTCGATGGATCTCAGAAAAAGTCGGCCAGCCCTCTTCTTCCAAGGCCATTCGTGTGGCCTCACGGCTCTCCTCTGGTCCCATGAGCCAGAATAGAATGGGCTTCGCGGGCTTCTTGATGTCTAACATGATCTCTTTCATGTTTAGGAACCAGATTCCAGATCCAGCAAAGAGATGGACGATAATCCCATCCACCTCGGGGTCATCATAGAGGGCCTCAAGGCCGACCTTATAGGGTAATTCAATTCCGTGCTTCTCGATCGCTGGCCAAAAGTCTACGGGATTCCTGACCGGCATCCAGGGTGGGGACAAGTCCTCCAGCCGACGCAGCGTTTGGGAGGACAGACGGGCCAGGGTCAAGCCATTCTTCACCAAGTGGTCCGTAGTTACAATCCCCGCAGCTCCGCTATAGCTCAGAATGGCAATCCCTGGTTTCTTAGCTGGCGATTGTCGTATAAGAAAACCCTTTTCAAGGCTACGAGCAATATCCGTCATCTCAAAAAAGTCGTCTGCCAGGTGGACACCTGCCTGCCTCAAAACCCCCCTTATCAGTGCATCGTTTCCAGAAAGGGATGCGGTATGGCTGATCGAGGCCTCAGCGCCGAGCGAGGTCTTTCCTCCTGTGAGCACGACGATGGGCTTGGTCGCCGATGTGGCAAGTTCAAAAAAACGACGTCCGTGAATGAAAGATTCCAAATAGAGGCCGACCACCTTGGTCGCTGGATCATTGAGCAGGTATTCCAGGAGTTCGGTTTCCTCAACATCGCTCTTGTTTCCGATAGAGCAGACTTTGGCCAAGCCTAGGGTTCTATTTGCCATCAGGGTAGTGATGAAACGAGCTGACAGGAGACCACTTTGAACAATCAGCGAGACTCCGCCGGGATTCATCGCCCCTTTCCAAGCCTCAGTGGTGACAAATGAAAAGACGTATGGTTTCCATGTATCGATCAGACCCATGCAGTTGGGTCCCCATATTCGCAGTCCACCTTTACGGGCAATAGCGAGGCATTGATCTTGCAAGGCTTTTCCCTCAGATCCTATCTCAGCAAAACCACCCGATTGGATAATGACTCCCCGGACGCCTTTTATGACACAGTC
>JBEKDJ010000003.1:0-40379 GCA_050014415.1 Thermodesulfobacteriota bacterium
ACCTTCGTGATCGCTGAGGTCAACGTCGTCTTCCCATGATCCACATGCCCGATCGTCCCTATGTTCACATGCGGCTTCGTCCTCTCAAACTTCGGCTTCGACATGGCTTAACCCCTCCCTATGAACATCATCGGAAATTGTAAATCCTAAAATGAGAATTGTTGAACCCACGAACACCTTCACAATGTACAGTTTAGAACTTGCATTTTGCATGGAGGCTTAGCAATCTCTACAAATGGCTAGACTGCTCCTCCTCAGGCGACCCCTCTTGAATCAGAAAGGATCTCCTCACTCACGGATTGCGGTACAGGACCATAGCGGGAAAATTGCAGTGTGAACGTTGCCCTTCCTTGGGTGAGGGACCGCAGGTCGGTTGCATACTCGAACATTTTGGCTAAAGGAACTTCCCCAGCGATCACGTTCGTTCCGCCTCGATATTCCACTTGTGTCGTCTTGCCTCTTCTGGAATTCAGATCACTTACCACTTGCCCCACAAACTCTTCTGGAGTGATTATTTCGATGGACATCAATGGTTCGAGAAGGATAGGGTTTGCACGTCGAGCTCCTTCCTTAAAACCCATGGAACCAGCAATTTTGAAGGCCATTTCAGAGGAGTCCACTTCATGAAAAGAGCCGTCAATCAGGGTGACTTTGATATCAACCATGGGAAATCCTGCCAATGCCCCTTTTCCCATCGCTTCGACCACTCCCTTCTGGACGGCAGGAATATACTCTCTTGGGATGGCTCCCCCCACAATCTGATTGACGAATTCAAACCCTTTTCCCGGAGGCCGGGGTTCTATGGTTAACCAGACATGACCATACTGGCCTCTTCCGCCCGACTGCCGAATGAATCGGCCTTCCGACTTGACCGCCTTTGTGATCGTTTCCCGGTAGGCTACTTGAGGTCTGCCCACGTCGGCCTCTACTTTGAACTCCCTAAGAAGTCGATCCACGATAATCTCCAGGTGGAGCTCACCCATTCCAGAGAGGATGGTCTGGCCCGTTTCTTCATCCGTCTTCACTTTAAACGAAGGATCTTCCAAGCCCAATTTTTGGAGGGACGTTCCCAATTTCTCAAGATCCCCCTTCGTCTTTGGTTCAATGGCGATAGAAATTACCGGTTCAGGGAAGTTCATCGATTCGAGGATGATGGGCTGCTCCTCACTGCAGATGGTATCTCCAGTCGTCGTATACTTGAGGCCCACAGCAGCGAAGATGTCCCCGGCAGACACTTCTTTAATCTCCTCCCGTTTGTTGGCATGCATTTGCAGCAGACGCCCGATCCGTTCGCGTTTTCCTTTGCTGGGATTGAAGACCGAATCCCCGGACTTGAGAGATCCAGAATAAATTCGGAAGAAGGTCAGTTGCCCTGTATAGGGATCATTCATGATCTTAAAGGCTAACGCCGAAAGGGGATGTCCGTTATTAGCCGAGAAAGTCAATTCTTTGCCATGAAGATCAATTCCTTTAACGGATGGGATATCCAGTGGCGAGGGAAGGTAGTCAATGATGGCATCGAGCAGTGGTTGGACCCCCTTGTTGCGGAAGGCTGCACCGCATAAAACAGGAGTTCCTCTTAATTGAAGGGTCATATTCCTTATCGCCCGTTTCAATTCCAATTCTGAAATCTCTTTGCCTTCAACGAACTTCTCCATCAATCGCTCATCCCACTCCGCCAATCTCTCGATCAGGGTCTCCCGCTGCTTGTGGGCCTCCTCCAAGTAAGTCTCTGGAATATCTAAGATGTCAAAATGGGTGCCAAGGCTATGAGGATCATAAAGGATGGTTTTCATAGAGATGAGATCAAGGATCCCCTCAAAATCTTCTTCCTTTCCGATGGGAAGTTGGAGGGGAAGGGGGGTCGTTTTGAGACGGTCTACCATCATCTGAAGGCATCCCTGGAAGTTCGCACCTGTCCGGTCCATCTTATTGATAAAAGCAATCCGTGGGATCCTATATTTATCGGCCTGCCTCCAGACCGTTTCAGATTGCGGCTCTACTCCTCCGACTGAACAGAAAACTGCTATGGCTCCGTCCAGGACACGAAGAGACCGTTCTACCTCTATTGTGAAGTCAACGTGGCCGGGTGTATCGATGATGTTGATCCTATGTTCTTTCCAAAAACAGGTGGTAGCAGCTGAAGTGATCGTAATTCCTCTCTCCTTTTCCTGCTCCATCCAGTCCATGGTCGCAGAACCTTCGTCCACTTCTCCCATCTTATATGTGACACCGGTGTAGTAGAGAATCCGTTCGGTGGTAGTCGTCTTCCCTGCATCGATGTGGGCCATGATGCCAATATTACGCGTCTGTTCTTTAGAAACCAAATTCAACACGAATGAACCTTTCTACTGAAGATCAGTGTCAAATGTCGATTTTGATAATTTGAGACTTGACATTCCTTTCATATTTCGATCTTGGCACGATGATTTGACTGAAAGTGGTTACCACCGATAATGAGCAAAGGCCTTGTTCGCTTCTGCCATTTTGTGAGTATCCTCTTTCTTCTTGATGGCCGCTCCTCGATTATTGGCTGCATCGATCAATTCTCCAGAGAGTTTTTCCTCCATCGTCTTTTCTGACCTCTGTTTTGCATAGCCAATAATCCATCGAATGGATAACGCAGTCTTCCTTGCCGGCCTGACTTCCACTGGGACTTGATAGGTAGCACCCCCCACCCTCCGGGGTCTCACCTCAATCAAAGGTCTCACGTTGTCCATCGCTTGGTTAAAAACCTTCAACGGGTCTGAATGAATCTTATCTTTAATGATATCGAGGGCCCCATAAAAGATTCTCTCGCCCAAACTCTTCTTCCCTCGCCGCATGATCCCATTCATAAACTTCGCGACCAGCGGCTCATGGTACTTTGGGTCCGGCAATATTTCTCTCTTTCTCACTTCTCTTTTTCGGGGCATGATATCTCCTGAATGCCAAATCCCGATCACCAAGGGAATTCGACTTCTTCGGGATTTTGGTCATCATATGGCTATTGAGGCTTCACAACTCATCTGGATTTCTTCAAGAAACCTACATAGATACTATTTGGGCTTTTTTGCGCCATACTTGGAGCGGCTCTGTTTCCGGTCTTGAACGCCTACTGAATCCAAGGTGCCACGGAGGATATGATACCGAACTCCCGGAAGGTCTTTCACCCTCCCTCCTCGAATGAGAACGACGGAATGCTCTTGGAGATTGTGGCCAATTCCTGGAATATACGTGGTGACCTCGATCCCGTTGGTCAATCTCACTCGGGCAACTTTTCGGAGCGCAGAATTAGGTTTCTTAGGGGTGGTTGTATAGACTCGAATACAAACCCCCCTTTTTTGGGGAGAACCTGTAAGAGCAGGGGCGGACGTCTTGCTCCTAATACCCTTTCTTCCCTCTCGAACCAGTTGACTAATTGTTGGCATTATTTCCTCTCTATTAATAAAGCCGTATTATTTCAAGAAGTTGAAAACCAAAGAAGTTGCTAAGAATCATTTGGCAAAAAACTTTTTAAGTTTATCAGGTTTTTTCGTATTTGTCAAATATTTTTAAACTGGTTTTTTCTAATTGCAGTCTCGTGGGTTCTTCATACCTATATAGACTCTCAAACGATTTTGAGAAGAAGGGTTTTCCAAAGTATTCTAAATGCTAGCAATCAAACTGCCATATCAGAAATAAGAACCCCGGAAAAATCAATAGAGGAATCAGATTGCGTAGGTTCATTTTGGGGAGATGAAGGGGTATGTCGTCACGGTATCCTCTTGCAACAAGGGCAAGAGTTATCTCTTCGGCCCGAGAAAATGCGTGGCTAAGGAGAGGGAGTGCCAAGAATTTCGCTTTACGAAAAGGATTCTTAATTCCATCCCCAAGACGAGCCTTGTGGGCCAGACGAACCTCCTCGGCCTGATCCAGAATGAGTGAGAAAAAGCGCAGGGTGAGCGAGACCATCAGCCCAATACGACGTTCAGGAAGGAACGGAATGGGTTTGAGGAACCAAATAACGGTGTCACGAAGCTCTCGGGGACGGGTGACAGCCGAAAAGAGGACCGCATAACTGAGAATAAGCCCGAGGCGCCAGCAGGAAATTCCTGCCAGATGGAATCCCTCTTTGCTTCCGGGAAGCCATGAGACAGAAGGCAGACCGGCGCCTGGAGTGAAGAAGGTTTGAAAGAGAAAGAGAACGAAAAGGAAAATTGCCCAGCTCCTGAAATCACGCAGAAAGTGCCTTAGGGGCAATCGTGAGAGGATTAGAAGGCCGATCAAGATACCTGAGTCAAGAACGAGCCACGGGATCTTTGATTGAAGAAGGGTTGCTGCAATCATCAAGAGCCCGAGGAGCTTACATCGGGCATCCCACCGGTGAAGAGAAGAATTCCCCGGGAAGTAATGAAGGATTATTCGATGAGCCACGAGATCTTCTCCCTTCCGAGAAGGGCATAACAAGGGGGCCTGATCCCAAAACGCGGGAGTTGGGTAACAAGTTCTTCCGGAAGGCCCACAGCCTTGAGTTCCCCGTCATGGATGACGGCGATCCGATCCACATGCGCGATTACCTTTTCGACGTCGTGGGTGGTTACAACTAAGGTATGTCTCTGACAGTGCAATCGGACCATATGACCGAGAACTTCCCGAATACCAGGATAGTCCAGATGGGAAAAAGGTTCATCAAAGAGAATCGTCTGCGGCTGCATGGCGAGCACCCCGGCAATAGAGAGACGCCGCTTTTCTCCTCCTGAAAGGAGGTAACAGGGTTTTTCCGAAAGGTTATCCAACCCCATCACACGCAACGCCCAATCAACCCGCTCGGCTATTTCTTCTTGGGGAAGACAGAGGTTTTCTGGACCAAAGGCCACGTCTTCTCTGACCGTTTCTCCTACGATCTGGCTATCTGCGTCTTGAAAGACCATTCCGACCAGGCGACGGACTTCCCGTGAAGCGCGCACGGAATCCAGACCATTAATCAGAATGGTACCGGCAGTGGGCTCATGCAGACCGGAGATCAGCCGGATAAGAGTAGTCTTTCCACTCCCATTCGGGCCGCAGATGAGGAGAAATTCACCTTCCGGAATGGTAAGGTTGATGCCTTTCAAAGCATGGGTTCCATCAGGATAACGGTGGTGGAGGTTTCGAATTTCGATCGTCATTCTTCCTTCCTCTCCTCTGAATGCCTTTTCTCCCTCGCGATCAAATCGGGACTACACGGGGTGGTGGTGAGGATGGAAGCGATTTGTAGTTGGCGGTTCAGAATGGGTCGAACTGCGCGAGCCAGAACAAGGGCAGCAGATGCCTTGACAGCATCTCCTATTAGGAAAGGAACCAAACCGACGATGAACGTCTTGGGCCACGACATCTTAGTAACCATTTTGAGCCAGGGGATTCCAAGACTATAGATAGCAACCGATCCAGCAAGAATGGCGAAAATCTCCCAGATGAGATGGCCGCGGGAGCGTTCTGAAATGAAACCAGTTAGCCATGCCGCAAGAAGGAAGCCAAGAAGATACCCGCCCGTGGGACCAAGAATATGGGCGAATCCTCCCTTGCCTCCTGCAAAAACGGGCATGCCCATGGCTCCCACCAAGAAGTAGAGCCCCATGCTTGTTAGCCCCCAGCGGCTTCCTAAGAGAAGTCCAGCCAGCAATGCGAACAGGGTTGTGAGGACGAAGGGCACTGGACCAATGGGAATGTGAATGTATGCTCCGACAGCGGCCAAGGCAGCCATGAGAGACGCGAGCACCATCCATCTCAGTTTTTCAACCGGCACAAGGACCTCCTTGCGTTTGAAGGGCTCCAGCACATCCCACATCAACGGATTGTCAACCTAATCCGTAAATCAGGTTAACAAATAACTTTGACTCTGTCAACGAGAAACTGAGGTCTCAGAAGAGAGGTGGGTATACCGCATGACAGGTAGGACAGGCGTCTCACCTGTGTTGAAGGAGCAGAGTTCGGTGACCTGGGGCCTCAACAAACAAAAGAGCCGGCATGACCGCCAAAAGCCAGTTTCAAGAAAGAAAGATAACGGGTTGCCGAAAAGATACATGCAACGCTATTCCCATAGATTTTCACAGGAACACCCGTTTCAAGGGACTCCTTGAGTCTATTGAACCGTCATCCTACCCCATATTGGCGGCGATAGGAGAGGATATAGTTACTCACTTCCCTTTTTGTCTTGTATATTCCAAGGTGGCCTTCGCAGAGAATATCAGCATCGAGGTCGAGTAACTTCTTCGTCGAACGATCCCAATCTCCCAGGTTCGAACCGAATTCCTCAACAAGAGGACCGTGAAGGTCCTGGGCAAAAAGAATCCGTTCTTCATCTTTATCCAAATAGATGCATATTGATCCTGGGGTATGACCTGGTGTGTGAAGGCAGACAATTCTCTGTGCTCCAACCATTAGCATCTCTTCCGAAGAATCCAATCTTACATCCACAGGAGTTGGTGGGAATTTGGTTTGATACCAATTTGCAGCCGTCAAGATTGGATCTCCATTTTCCAATAGCGGCGCATCCAATTTTTGGATGTAGGTAGATCTCTGCCCCAAATCGCTTTTTAATCTCCAGGGCACCTCCGCTATGGTCTATGTGACAATGTGTGAGAAGAATCTTGCTCAGATTCCTACAGTGTAAGCCTAACATATTGATATTGTTTATGATTTTTCCAACACTCCACCCTGCGCCTGAATCGATCAACACGAGTTCCCCAAGGTTCAAAAGGTAGACATAACCATCTCGATTATCGGTGATGTCCGATCCCCCACAATATAAATATCTTTAACAATTTCAAATGGGTTCATGCTTTCATGCCCCTAACTGGCTCTTTAATCTCCTATAGTCTTCCAAAGTAAAGCCCTCCCATTGGCAAGGGAGGATGGAATTGTTATGAAATAGAGGTTCATGCTCGAGGTCGAAGGACGATCTCTGCTTCGCCTTCTCAAACAGTGGTGTGCCAGGAACAGGTGAATACTCCACAAGGATCGGCTTAGCGCCCGCCTCTTTTACAAAGGCAATGCTCTCCTCCACCTCCTCCACTCTTTGCCCTGGTAATCCCGCCATTATATATACCCCAGTTTCTTCAGCTAAGTACCCAGCTCTTTTCAAGTTTTTGATCGCCTCTTGAAATTCCCTATTCTCTACCTTCCCTCCGGTTTCGATCTGTGTCGCCTCATCCGATGTCTCAAAACCCAGACGAATAGTCTTAAACCCCGCGCGAAACAGAAGGTCGGCCACCTCTCTATCTATCTGCTTGATGTGAAGACCATTGGGTGCATGGAAGTTGCATCGGATCCCTCTCCTTATTACCTCTTTCATGATCGGAACAATATGCGTGCTGGGCTCGATAAGAAGCGCATCATCGTAAAAGGCAATATTGTTGACTCGATATCGAGTCGTCCAGTATTCAATCTCTTCGGCAACTTCGAAAGGATCCCTCATTACAAACCCCTTTGTTAGAATCGGCGTGGCACAATAGGTGCAATGAAATGGGCATCCCCATGAGGTGGAGATACAGACATAATCGAGTTGAGCATAAAGGTCGAAGGAAGGATAGGGCAAGGTATCAAGATCACTATAGACTTCGTCCCGAACCACGTGGGGTTCAGGGCTGCCATGCACTCCCACATGGTGAACGGCGGAGTTCTGCGTGAGTTCGATATGAGCCAATTCTGAGATTATTCTTAATGCCTCGAGTTCCCCTCTTCTCTGGAAAACGAAATCTGCACCAGAATATCTCACGGCATGTTCATAACAGAGGGTCGCATAGATTCCACCAAGGACGATCGGCACATCTTTAAAGAATTCTCTTGTTATTTCGATTGTCTTGAATAGGCCCGGATACCAATAGGTCATTCCACAAGCAGTGCCAATGAGGTCTGGCTTCTCTTCAACGAATGAGAATCTTTTCAACAGCTTTTCTTCAGGAATTCCATATTGACTGTAATTTCTTTGGATGGATCTTAAGGGAACAGGTTTCTCAATCTTCACCTTGAAAAACTTCCCGTCTCCATACTTCTTTGTCTTGCTGTAGAAGTCGAGGCAGTCTATCAGCGTCACTCGATATCCGTTTTCCCTTAAAAGACCGGCAATATTGAGGAGGCCCAGGGGTTTTACCCAAAGATTGTAGGCCGCAAAATCGGCGATCCAGGGGTTGATAAGAAGGATATGTGGGGGTGTATGTTTCACGTGAAACACTCAGGGAATTCGAACTGTGGAATTCAGGTCGCGTATTAATCCAAGAACAACTCCCTCCCTCACCTCCCTTTTCGGAGGGGGGAGAAGAAGGGGAGATCATTTCCCGATGCAGAACTGTTCGAAGACGTGCTTCAATAGCTCTTCGGTAGCTGTCTCTCCCACCATTTCTCCAAGGGCCTCTAACGCGGAGCGGATTTCAAAGGCGATGAACTCAAGAGAAACCCCTTCTTCTAACCCTTTCACCGCATTCCAAAGATTTTCTCTCGCCTGTGCAAGCGCGATCTTGTGGCGGATATTGGTTACAATCAGGTGTTCTGGTGATGACCTCACATTTCGGTGGATTATATGCTTATAGATGGTTTCCTTCAAATGATCAATTCCCGCATTTTCCAAGCAGGAGATCGAGACCATCGGGTCTTCCTGAAACTGTCTCCTTACGCCTTCCATATGGATTTCTTGCGGAAGATCGCTCTTGTTAATGACTACCGTCTTTTTCTTCCCTCTAATTTCTTCGAAGATCTCCGTGTCGTCTTTGTCAAGTGCTCGACTTCCGTCGAGCACCAACAGAATCAAATCGGATTCTGTTGCCCGCTCTTTGGCTCTCTTCACCCCTTCTTGCTCAATGGAATCCGTGGCTTTTCTCAGACCTGCCGTATCGATCAAGCGTACCGGAATTCCGTTTACATTTAGGACCTCCTCAATTGCATCTCGGGTCGTACCTGGGATCGGTGTCACTATTGCTCTCTCTTCCTTCAACAGGACATTGAGGAGGCTCGACTTGCCAACGTTGGTCTTTCCAATAATCGCGCATGAGATCCCCTCACGGAAGACCTTCCCCTCTTCGTAGGAGACGATCCATTCCTCCAGTTTCTGAATCATCCCGTCTATGTCCCTCTTCACTTGCCCCAAAGAGATGGTCTCGATCTCCTCCTCTGGAAAATCGATGTGGGCCTCAATCAGAGCCAGATGCCCGATCAGTCTCGTTTTCAGTTGGGTCATTTCCCTGTATAGCCATCCTCTGATCTGCTGGTTAGCAGTCTCGAGACTCGCCATGGTCTTGGCCTTGATCAGATCGATCACCGCCTCGGCCTGGGTGAGATCGATTCGACCGTTGAGAAACGCACGCTTCGTGAACTCCCCTGGATGGGCCATCCTGGCCCCTTGCCTCAATACTAGTTCCAATACCTTCTGCAAAATGAAGTACCCTCCGTGGCAATGGATCTCCACGATATCCTCACGGGTATAGGTCTTCGGGGCCTTCATCAGCACCAGGAGGACCTCATCAATCGGATGGCTATCCTGGGGATCGACAATCTCCCCGTAATGGAAATGATGAGATGTAAGATTCGATTCTCTTCTCTTCGGCCTAAATAACTCTCTGGCGATAGCGTCGGCTGCAGAGCCGCTCATGCGGACGATTCCAATACCGCTCTCGCCAAAGGGGGTTGATATGGCTGCAATCGTATCCTCTCGTTGAGTCGAGTCTGCGACTTCTCTGGGTGGGATTCCTATTGAAGGAGTGAATGAGGAACCGCTATTCAAAGGGTTCGATTCTTTTCCCCTCTTTCCTCTTTGGGATGATCGTGATTTTCTTGGTCTCTCCCTCTCCAAAGCTTTCTGTTTTAAGGGAGGGGTCTTCTTCAAGGGCGATGTGAATGGTCCTTCGGTCATGGGCATTGAAAGGGCCAGCCGTCACGACATGACCTGTCCTCTTGGCATTTTCTCCCAGCCGGATAGCCATCTTCGTCAGAGTGTCTGCCCTCCTTCTTCGGTAGCCATCGATATCTAAAACAACTTTCACCGGCGTTTTCAGTCGCTTGTTGACCATCCGGCTGATCAGCATCTGAAGCGAATCCAACGTGCGACCGTGTCTGCCAATAAGAATTCCTTCCTGATCGCCCTTGATCTCGAGAAAGATGTTTCCTTCCTTCGAAAACCCCTCTACCTCTTTCTCCATACCGATCCGCTCCAGCAGTCCCATCATCAGCTCTTCAGCGATCTCAAGCCCTTCTTCCAAGATTCGAACCTCACGTTTTTTTATTCAAGTAATACTGGTGGGCGATCGACAATACGTTATTTACCAACCAATACAGAACCAATCCTGCTGGAAAATTAAGGAAAAGAAACGTGAACATCACCGGCATCAGCAGGAACATCTTGGCTTGGGCCGGGTCCGTTGCTGTTGGAGTCATCTTCTGCTGAATGACCATCGATGCCCCCATGATGATCGGCGAGATATAGAGCGGGTCTTTCGCAGAAAGGTCTTGGATCCAGAGCAAGAAAGGAGCATGTCTCATTTCAATGGCGTTTTGTAAGGCGTTGTAAAGGGCGATGAACACCGGGATCTGGATCAGCATGGGAAGGCATCCACTCATGGGATTGATCTTTCTCCTTTTGTAAAGCAGCATGATCTCCTGCTGAAGCTTTGCCTTGTCGTCCTTGTAAGTCTCTTTAAGCCGGTTCATCTCCGGCTGGACCTTTTGCATCTCTTTCATCGATTTCATACTGATCTGTGTCAGTGGAAGGAAGATAATCTTGATTAGAATGCTGAGGATAAGGATATCAATTCCAAAATTCTTCGTGACGGTATTGGTGAGCCTTAAGAACCAAAGAAGCGGTTTGGCTACAACTGTAAAGAAACCAAAATCCAACAGCTTTTCCGCATCAACACCTACCGTTTTCAATCGGCCTTCATCTTTAGGGCCTAAATAGAGTCGGTATGGGATCTTGACGGCTTCCTTGGGTGGAATGGAAAATCGGGGTATAATGAGATCTGTCTTCAAGAAATTCCCTTCGTCTCCTTTCACCGTCAAGGTCATCTCCTTTGCCGGTGGAGGAGAGACTAACAACGCCGTAAAATACTCTCCTCCGAAAGAGAACCATCGAATTTCACCTTTGTCTGAGGATTCGAAAGGCTCAATGGTCCTCTTCTGACTTCCACAACTGGGGACGCAGCCTGAGGAGCTTGCTCCTCCGAAACTCTTCCTCTCCACCTTTTGACCCTTGAGGAAGGCATACTTTAAACCGTAGTCCTTATTTCCCTCATCGGCCAACTTCGCCAGTTCAATCTTTCCAATCCACTCAAGTCCCACCTGGCTGGCGATTTCTTGAGAAGTGGTGTTTTGAATTTCTACCTCCATATCGATGGTATATTGCTCCGACCCAAATTTATATCTTTTGAATACTTTCAACCCATTCTCTGAACTCTTCACAAAAGTAATCTCACCCTTCTCACCAGTGCCGAGTAAACGGAGCTGATCCTTATCCACCTCCCAGTTACCTTCAGAGAGACGAGAGCCGATGAAGGTCAACCCTAAGGGAAGTCCCTTTTCTTCATTGCTATCGACCAGATCGAGGGGTTGGGGTTCTTTAGGCTCTTCTACCTTCTTGCCAAGGAGGTTTTTAACAAATTGGGCCACTTTTACGGTCAAAGGAGATACTTTCACCCTGTCTTCATACTTCTTAAGCTTGAAGTGCTTCAGTCTTCCATCCTCAGAAGTGAAGACAGCCCAATAGTTTTGGGTCTCAATGAGAATTTCCTTCTTTGGGTAGTTCTTAGTTTTGGAAAGGGGTGTCTCTTTGCGCGTCTGTGTCTCTTTGATAACTCTTTTCTCTTCTGGGGTCGCCTGCTCTTTCCTGACCTCTTGAGTCGGTGTGTTACGCTGTGGCTGTGGAAAGAATTTTGACTGGAGCGTGCTCCAGAGGAATATAACTAGAAAGGTCAATATTATCGCAAGGATAGCTCTCTTTTCCATATCTCCCTTGCCTTATTTCTCCTTCCTAAGAATTCTTTAGGATTTCGGGAACCGGATCGTACCCGCCTGGATGGAAAGGATGGCATTTGATAAGTCTTCTGATAGCAAGCCAGAGCCCCCCCATCATTCCGAAACGTTGGATTGACAGGATCGCATAAGAGGAACAGGAAGGAGTAAAACGGCAGCAAGGCCCAAGGAGGATTGAAACAGTATGCTGATATAGATGCAACAGAGTGATGAGTCCTCTTTTGGCCATCTCGTAAGTCGTTCCCTTGTTCATCGAATGAAAAACCCTCTCAGTTCTTCTTCCACTTCTTTATAACGATTGATCAAACAACCCTTCTTTACCAAAAAAACCATGTCAAAAGACCCTTTGATCCGATGCTTGTGGAGGCGAAAGAACTCTCGAATGTATCGTTTGATAGGATTTCGAAAGGTCGCTGGTCCGACTTCCTTCTTCACTACAATACCCAATCGGTGATAGGTGTTCTTGTTCTCCTGCATGAAGAGGATGAAGCTCTTGGAGGGGACCCTTCTCCCAAACCTCATCACCCTTCTGAAATCCTGAGGATGGTTGATCCTCTCCTTCTTTGTAAATGTGAACGTGAACGGTCCTTTCACGGTGAGCCTCAATATCATCCCTGTCTGCTCTGTCCCGCCAATCGGCAGGACGACAGACAGGACCAGTGAGAACGTTTCTCATCCGCTCCATTGGCTTACCGTCCTCAGGAATCTTAGGGTTTAAACGGTTAACCTTTTCCTCCCCTTCATTCTCCTCCGTTTTAAGACGTTTCGGCCACTCTTGGTACTCATCCTCTCCAAGAAACCATGAGTCCTTTTCCGCCTTAAACTGCTGGGCTGATATGTCCTTTTCATTGGATTCCTCTCTGGGGATTCCTCTGCGGGATAGATTGGCTTCTTTTTTGAAATAATTAGATTTTCTAAATTAACCATATTCCCTTCTAATTGTCAACCCTGGCCCTAAATTTTGCCGAAATTTGTTGACAGATGAGAGGCTTTTGTATTAACTCTTTTAATAAAATTAATAGATTATTCTAGGGGTCCAGATGGAATTTGCCCGCGAAAGTATTCCTGTCAATATCGAAGATGAGATGAAAAAGTCCTATGTGGACTATGCCATGAGCGTCATCATCGGCCGAGCCCTTCCGGATGTGAGGGATGGTCTCAAGCCTGTTCACCGCCGCATTCTCTATGCCATGAACGAGTTGAACAATGACTGGGACAAACCCTATAAAAAGTCTGCCAGAATTGTCGGTGATGTGATTGGAAAATATCATCCCCACGGTGACATGGCGGTCTATGATGCTATTGTCAGAATGGCGCAGGATTTCTCCCTCCGGTATCCTTTAGTCGATGGACAGGGAAATTTCGGTTCGATCGATGGGGACCCCCCAGCGGCCATGCGATATACCGAGATCCGGATGTCCAAACTTGCTAGCGAACTATTGGCCGACATCGATAAAGAGACCGTTGACTTCACTCCCAACTATGACGAATCTCTGGTCGAACCCATCGTGCTTCCATCCAAATTTCCAAATCTTATCGTCAACGGGTCTTCTGGAATTGCCGTGGGGATGGCAACCAACATCCCTCCCCATAATCTTGTAGAAACAATAAATGCCCTGATCGCCCTGATTGAAAATCCTAAGGTCTCTATCGAGGAATTAATGGCCCACCTCCCCGGACCTGACTTTCCCACGGCTGGATTCATCTACGGGAAAGAGGGAATCCGGCAGGCTTATGAAACCGGAAAGGGTGTGATCCAACTGCGAGCGAGGGCTCTCATCGAGAGGGATCGAAAGGGGGAGCGCGAAAATATAGTCATCACGGAGCTTCCCTACCAGACGAATAAGGCCAAATTCATCGAGAGAGTCGCTGAGCTCGTCCAGGACAAGGTGACAGAAGGCATCTCCAACATCCGGGACGAATCGGATCGTGAGGGGATGCGGGTGGTGATCGAGCTGAAGCGCAACGAGGTGGCTGAAGTCATCCTCAACCAGCTCTATAAACATACCCAAATGCAGACGTCCTTTGGGATTATCCTGCTGGCCATCCACCAAAATCAACCAAAGCTCCTCACACTCAAGGAGATGCTTCAACTCTTCGTTCAGCACCGTCAAGAAGTGGTCATCCGGAGATCCCGCTTCGATCTAAAAAAGGCGGAGGCCAGGGCCCATATCCTGGAGGGTTTGAAAAAGGCTATCGACCAGATCGATGCTGTCATCGCCGCAATTAAGGCATCCAAGACTCCCAAGGAGGCAAAAGATCGTCTCATCGAACGCTTTGCTCTATCGGATGAACAGGCCCAAGCCATATTGGAGATGAGGCTTCAGCGCCTGACAAACCTCGAGCAACGCAAGATTCTCGAGGAATACGAGGAGATGATCAAGTTGATTAACCGATTGAAGGCCCTCCTGGCCAGTGAACGATTAATCCTCAATGTGATCAAGGAGGAACTCGTTTCTATCCGAGACGCCTACGGAGATGAGAGGCGTACCGAGATTGTGGAGACAGCTCCTGAGATCAAGATCGAAGACCTTATCGCTGAAGAGGATATGGTCGTGACGATCACCCATACTGGATACATTAAGAGGAACCCGATCAGCCTCTACCGGAGTCAGCATCGGGGTGGAAAGGGGAAGATGGGTATCAACGTCAAAGAGGAGGATTTTGTGGAGGATCTCTTTATCGCCTCCACCCACGATTTCATTTTGTTCTTCACAGACGCTGGCAAGATCCACTGGATGAAGGTCCATGAACTCCCAGAGGCCGGACGTCTCACGCGGGGCAAAGCCATCGTCAATCTTCTTAACCTCAGCCCACAAGAGAAGGTGACCGCCATTCTCTCTCTCAAAGACTTTGCCAAGGGGAAGTTTATCACCTTTATGACTAAAAAGGGGATCATCAAAAAAACAGCCCTTGAAGCTTACAGTAACCCCCGTGCCGGTGGGATCATCGCCATCCACCTTGATGAAGGGGATGAGCTCATTTCAACCAAGCTGACCGATGACCAACAATATCTCTTCATTGGAACAAAATTGGGAAAGGCCATTCATTTTCCTGAAAACCAGATCAGAGAGATAGGTCGCACTGCTCGGGGGATCAAAGGGATTAAGATCTCGAGAGGGGACGAGGTGGTAGGAATGGAGGTCGTCGTTCCTCACACTCAAATCTTGACCGTCACGGAAAATGGTTATGGAAAACGGACTCAGGCGTCTGACTATCGGGTTCAGAACAAAGGGGGATCCGGTATCTTTACAGTGAAGAGGACTCCAAAGACAGGAGATGTGGTGGGCATCAAAACCGTAGCCGATGAAGACGAACTCATCCTCATTTCTGATAAAGGAAAAATCATACGCTTGCGCGCAGGCGATATCCCGATTCAAGGGAGAAGCACCCAGGGGGTGAGGCTGATCACCTTAGAAGAAGGGGAAAGGGTGGTTGCAGTAGCGAGATTGGCAGAGAAGGAAATAGGGTGAATCGAAAAATAATACTTGTATTTTTTAGAAACTGGCGTTATTATTGAATTCAGTAAATTTAATCCTCAGAATTTTCCCCTCTTTCTTTTAATTTCATTTATCCACAGTTGTGGAAACGTTGTGAAAAGAACTTTGTAACTAATTGAAAACTAATTAAAAATGAATCATTCTTGTTTTTGGCGTTGGCCCCACCCATTCCATAAGTCGCCTTCGTCCAATATCCCAAACGCTCAAGGTTCAGTCCATGCAAGAGTTGTGGTCTAAAGTGATCGATTCTTTAAAGGAAAGGGTCGGTCAACAGAATTTCGACATTTGGATAAAACCGATCCACCTTGTCTCTATGGAAGGAGAAATGGTGGAACTCGAGGTCCCAAATCGATTCTTCAAAGAGTGGATCAATGAACACTATTCCCGTCACATTAGAGATGTGTTCTCTTTCGTGGCGGAAAAGCCCTGCCATCTTCAATTCAGGATCAGAAATGAAAAAATGAATGAGAAAGATCTCATCCCCTTACCCTTGCAAAGTAATGGCCCACAGACTATCCATCCTTCTCAAACGGTCTTCAATCCAAAATATACTTTCGACCATTTCGTTGTGGGGGCGAGTAATCAGTTTGCCAATGCCGCTTGTTTGGCGGTTGCCAATTTACCGGGAAAGAATTACAATCCCCTTTTCATCTATGGTGGTGTAGGTCTGGGAAAAACCCATCTCCTTCACGCCATCGGGAGCCATATCATCCAGCATCGCATTCTTCCTGAAGTGAAGAAGATCTGTTACCTTTCATCTGAAGAGTTCACCAATGAACTGATCAACTCCCTTCGTTATGAGAAGATGGATGAGTTCAGAAATAAATTTAGAAGGATGGATATCCTGCTGATTGACGATATCCAATTCATCGCTGGAAAAGAGAGGACCCAAGCCGAATTCTTCCATACCTTCAACTCAATCTATGAGGCGCGAAAACAAATTATCGTCACCAGCGATAAGTTTCCAAAGGATATCCCAAATTTCGAAGAACGACTCCGATCTCGGTTTGAGTGGGGCTTGATCGCCGATATTCAACCCCCTGATATTGAAACGAAGGTGGCTATTTTGAGAAAGAAAGCGGAAAATGAGGATATTCCTCTTCCAAACGACGTCGCCTTCTTCTTGGCATCACAAATTGACTCCAATATTAGAGTCTTAGAGGGATCTCTCATTCGAATCGGTGCGTTCTCTTCTCTTACTCAGACGCCTATAGACATCCAAATGGCTAAAGAGGTTTTGAAAAATATCATCAAACCTAAAGACGAGTTGATCTCCATCGATATTATTCAAAAAACGGTAGCCAGCTTTTTCAATATGAAGATATCAGATTTAAAGGCGAAGCGAAAAAATCAAGGGTATGTCCTCCCCCGGCAGATTGCCATGTATCTCTCTAGGAAGTTAACAAACACCTCATTGCTCGAAATTGGAGAAAAATTTGGAGGGAAAGATCATTCCACTGTTCTTCACTCCATAAAAAAAGTGGAAGAAAAAATATTAAAAGAAGCCTCTTTTAAAGAGATGGTAGATAAATTATATAGTCAAATTAAATCATAAATGATGTTTTCGTAAAAAGTCAAAAACTATAAAAATTGTCATGTTGAACTTAATTCAGCATCTCATAAAATCAAGAACTTACGAGACCCTGAAACAAGTTCAGGGTAACAAATTGGGACCTTTTACAAGACCATCATAAATGAAGTGGAAATATTGTGAATGGGTGTTGAAAAGGAAAAGGGTGGTAGGAGAAATCTTAGAGAGAGAAAAATTTCCACAATCCTTAGTAAAGAAATTCAACATTACTAACTCTATTTCTTTTCCACGGGTAAGGTCTTTTTCTTCATTTCCACAGGGATAGACGGTGATGACGGTAAATATTAAAAGAATATTATTAGGAGGAAGGAACAATGAATTTTGAGATTGACAAAAGGGAATTTTTAAAGGGGTTGAGCTTAGTACAAAGCGTTGCAGGAAGAAAGACAACCCTTCCTATTCTCTCTCACATCCTCTTAGAATGGGAGAAGAATTTCCTCTACCTTACCGGAACAGACTTAGAGACAGCGATACGCGAAGAATTAACTGCCAGTACTCAGCAGGAAGGAAAAGCTTCTGTCTCAGCGAAAAAATTATATGAGATTGTAAGGGAGTTACCGGATGAAATCATCCATATACAGAAAAAGGAAAATCACTGGATTACTCTTCAATGTGGGAAGTCGATTTTTAATCTTGCTGGATTAGACCCGGATGAATTTCCTTCTCTCCCAGCATATCATAAAGAACATTTTTCAAAAATATCAACTCACGTTATACGAGAGATGATTGAAAAGACTGTTTTTGCTGCATCAAATGAGGAATCGCGATATCACCTGAATGGCGTATTTCTTGTTCAGACGAAACACGGAGAGAAGGAGATATTGAGAATGGTTGCTACAGACGGCCATCGTCTTTCACTTGTCAACCGGGAAGGCGAATCGATCCGTGGCATTGAAAAAGGGATCATTATTCCGAAAAAAGGGGTCTTGGAGATAAGAAAGATATTGGGGGATAGGGGTGAAGACGAAGGTATGGAAATCTATTTTGACCAAACCCATGGTTTCTTTAGGATAGGGAGATCCCTTTTGGTGATCCGTTTGATCGATGGTGAATTTCCCGAATACGAACAGGTGATTCCAAAAGAGAATGATAAGAAGTTACTATTGGAGAAAGAGAAGGTGTACGGATCTCTGAGGCGTGTTTCAACCATGGCCAGCGAGCGGGTCGAGGGAATAAAATTTTCACTAAGAAAAGACGGGGTGGAACTCTCATCGTACCATCAAGATTTCGGAGATGCAAAGGAGGAGGTAGATGTGGTTTATGAAGGTCCTCCTCTTCAGATTGGATTCAATGCGAGATATTTGATGGAGGCCTTGAATGCGATCGATACGGCCGAGATCGTCATGGAATTGAAGGATGACGGAAGTCCTGGAATCATTAAACCCCCTTCTGTCACGGACCCATCCAATCAACTCTGCATCATCATGCCCATGAAGATTTGACGATTGACCCTGAGGCCAGAACCTAAGAGGAGAAATGATAAAGGGATGAATGAGACGGGAGAACAATACACGGCGGAACAGATCAAAATTCTTGATGGATTGGCTGCCGTTCGCAAACGGCCCGCAATGTATATTGGAAATACGGGGATTGAAGGCCTTCACCATCTCGTCCATGAATTGGTGGATAACAGCATTGATGAGGCCCTTGAGGGATATTGCCATCGGATAGAAGTGATTATTCACATGGACAACAGTGTGACGGTAAGGGATGATGGCCGTGGCATTCCTGTTGATATTCACGAAAAAGAGAATCGTCCAGCCGTGGAAGTAGTTATGACTAAACTCCATGCAGGGGGTAAATTCGATAATCGAAGCTACAAGATCTCAGGAGGTCTTCACGGCGTGGGCCTCTCCGTGGTCAATGCCCTCTCCGAATTCATTGACTTGGAGATACGGAGGGACGGGAAGGTCTATCATCAGATCTATGAGCGGGGGGATGTCAAGACAAAGCTTGAGGTGACGGGAAAGACCAAGCATACGGGGACCCAAATCCGATTCAAACCGGACAGCGAGATCTTTGAAACAACCTCTTTCAGTTTCGACATACTCTCCCAACGCCTGAGGGAACTGGCTTTTTTAAATAAGGGACTTTCGATCACGATCGAGGATGAAAGGGCGGGAAAGCGACATGACTTCTTCTACAAAGGGGGAATCCTTTCCTTCATCGAATACCTCAACAAGAATAAGAATTGTATTCACCCGAAACCGATCTACGTTCAGGGGGTAAAGAACGGAATCGATGTGGAGATAGCCTTCCAGTATAACGATGGATATAGCGAGAACCTCTTCTCCTTCGCCAATAACATCAATACCCACGAGGGAGGAACGCATCTCATCGGATTCAAGACTGCTCTCACTCGAACGATCAACCAGTATGCGACGAATACCAATCTCCTGAAAGGTGTGAAGGAGAATCTCACCGGAGAGGATATCCGGGAAGGGCTGGTGGGGGTAATCAGCGTCAAGATCCCGGAACCCCAATTCGAAGGACAGACCAAGACCAAACTGGGGAATAGCGAAGTGAAGGGTCTGGTGGAGGCCTTGATCAATGAAAAGTTGGGAAACTACTTTGAGGAGAACCCTGCCGTCGCCAGAAAGATCATCTCCAGGGTCATCGATGCCGCTCGGGCGAGGGAAGCCGCCCGAAAGGCACGAGAGCTGAGCCGCCGAAAAGGAGCCCTGGAAGGAGACTCTCTCCCTGGAAAGCTGGCCGATTGTCAAGAGAGAGACCCTGCGCTCAGTGAGATCTTTATTGTGGAAGGCGATTCGGCAGGCGGTTCAGCTAAACAAGGTCGGGACCGAACCATTCAAGCCATCCTTCCGATCAAGGGGAAGATCCTCAACGTGGAGAAGGCACGGTTCGATAAGATGTTGGCCAATGAAGAGATTCGCATCCTGATCTCGGCTCTGGGTGCGGGTATTGGGAAAGACGATTACAATATCCAACGACTCCGTTACCACCGCATTATCATTATGACCGATGCCGATGTGGATGGTTCCCATATCCGAACCTTACTCCTCACCTTTTTCTATCGCCATATGCCAGAGATGATCGAAAGAGGACACCTCTACATCGCCCAGCCTCCTCTCTTCAAGGTGACCGAGGGGAAGAATGAGCTCTATATTAAGGACGAGGAAGCGTTCAATCGACATTTGATGAACCGTGCAGTGGCCAAAAGTGAGGTGATCGTCCAGCGTACAGGGAAGAAATTGACCGACAAAAAATTGGGCCTCTTTTTGGAAAAGGCGTCTCTTTTTCACGATGTGATCCAACGAATCCAGAATAGAGGGTATCCTCGATCCCTCATCAACTTCCTCCTTGAAAAGGGGATCCGAAGCAGATCGACCTTTGAGGAGAAAGGGAAGATTGCCGATCTTCAGAAGCAATTGAGGAAGCATGGGTTTGAGGTCTTTGACCTATCTTGGGACGAAGAGCACAACCTGTATGGGTTTGAGGTTCAAGAATCGAATGGAGGAGGGGAGCTACATAGCAAGGTCCATTGGGATCTGATCGCCTCGGTTGAATATCGCCATCTCTTTCAGATCTATCAAGAGATCCGAGAGATGGCACCTCCCCCTTACACATTGGTGGAGAAGGGAAGAGAAGTAACGATCGACCGTGAAGAGGGACTGCTTCAATCCTTGAATCAATTGGGAAGGGAAGGGCTTTCCATCCAAAGGTATAAGGGGTTGGGTGAGATGAACCCCGAACAACTTTGGGAGACGACGATGAATCCGGAGACCCGGACGCTCCTCAAGGTGAAGGTGGAAGATGCCGTAGAGGCTGATGAGATCTTCAGCATTTTAATGGGCGATGAAGTGGAGCAAAGGCGCCATTTCATCGAAGAGAATGCCCTCTTTGTTCAGCGCCTCGATATCTGATTTTCCATGGATAAAATCGTAAGGAGGAAGTTTAGATTCGAAGCACCTGCCTGCACGTAACCGTTTCGGCGAAGGCAGGCGAAATCCGAAACGAATTCGAATGACCAAAACACAAAACCTGAAACGCTTACGTTTTGGGAATTTGATCATTTGAATCTAGGATTTGTTTCGAGTTTCAATATTCGGATTTCGCATTTCTTGGTATCCTCGTTGGTTGCCGCTACGCTGCAAGGGTTAAAGGAATGCTCATCGTCGGATTGACGGGAGGGGTGGCAAGTGGAAAGACGACCGTTTCCAAAATATTGAGCGAAGAGGGCGCTTACCTCATCGATGCAGACCTGATCGCCAGAGAACTGGTTCAACCTCATACACCCACCTGGCGTGAGCTGATCAGGGTCTTTGGAAAGAAAATCCTGGATAAGGATGGGTCCATTCATCGGAAAAAATTGGCTGCCGTCGTCTTCTCCGATCCTCAGCAGAGGAATGTTCTGAATCAAATTATTCAGCCTCGGATCAAAGAGGTGATGGACCGAAGAGTGAGGGAGATCGGTCAAAAGGATCCGGGGGCGATCGTTGTGATCGATGCCGCGCTGCTGGTCGAACTTGGGGACCATCGGGAGATGGACAAAGTGATTGTTGTCACTTCGACCGAAAGGCAGCAGATCGAGAGGCTGAAGGGCCGGGATGGGACAAGCGGGGAAGAGGCCCGGCGGATCCTTTCCTCTCAGATGTCTTTGGAGGAGAAGTTGAAAGTCGCAGACTTCGTGATCCACAATGAGGGTTCCCTGCAGGAGACACGGAGAATGGCGAAGGAGGTTTTTCAAGAGCTAAAGAGGATCGCTCTTCAAAAGGGCGAGCGACCGGAATCCCAAGGGTCCTCATAAGAGATTCTGAATAATCGCAAGTACTCATCCCTCGATGGGAAACCGTTACGACAATCATGAAACCAAAGTAACCAAACATTCGATTGATAATCAATAGGGTAAAGAGGATAAAGGAGAGGGTTATGAACATTAAGGATTTGAAGAAGAAGAAGATCAACGAATTGTACCGAATCGCCAAGGAGCTCAACGTCGAAGGTGCCAGTGGGATGCGGAAGCAGGAACTGATTTTTGCCATCCTTCAAGCACAGACGGAAAAAAACGGTCTGATCTTCGGAGAAGGCGTGCTGGAAATCTTACCCGATGGGTTTGGGTTTCTCAGGGCACCCGATTACAATTACCTGCCTGGGCCGGATGACATTTACATCTCCCCATCTCAGATCCGAAGATTCAATCTCCGAACGGGCGATACGGTCTCGGGCCAGATTCGACCCCCCAAAGATACGGAACGATACTTCGCCATGTTGAAAGTAGAGCTGGTCAATTATGAAGACCCGGAGGTCGCCCGGGATAAGATTCTTTTCGATAACCTGACCCCACTCTATCCTCAGGAAGGAGTCCGGCTCGAGGTGGAAAACGATTCGAACACCTACTCCGCCCGGGTGATGGACCTCCTCACCCCCATCGGAAAAGGACAACGAGGGCTCATCGTTGCCGCGCCGAGAACAGGCAAGACGATGCTCCTCCAAAGTATTGCCCACAGCATCGTCGCCAATCACAAGGAGATTATTCTAATCGTCCTCCTCATCGATGAACGACCTGAGGAAGTGACTGATATGGAGCGGTCCGTCGATGCAGAGGTCATCAGTTCGACCTTCGACGAACCGGCCCAGCGGCACGTCCAGGTGGCAGAGATGGTGATCGAGAAGGCAAAGCGGCTGGTGGAACATCAGAAGGATGTGGTCATCCTTTTAGATAGCGTGACTCGTCTGGCGAGGGCCTACAATACGGTCGTCCCGCCCAGCGGGAAGGTGCTCTCCGGAGGGATCGATGCCAATGCGCTTCAGCGGCCGAAGCGTTTCTTTGGTGCCGCCCGAAATATCGAAGAGGGCGGAAGCCTCACCATTATCGCTACGGCCCTCATCGACACTGGCAGCCGGATGGATGAGGTCATCTTCGAAGAGTTCAAAGGGACAGGCAACATGGAAATACACTTAGACCGGCGGTTGGTTGACAGAAGGGTCTTCCCCTCCATTGACATTCAACGCTCCGGGACCCGAAAAGAAGAGCTGCTCTTGGATCGTAACGACCTCAGTCGCATCTTCCTTCTAAGAAGGGTGCTCCAGCCGATGAACACAGTAGAGAGCATGGAATTTCTCTTGGAAAAGATGCGTGCCACCAAAAGCAACCGGGAGTTTCTCGATTCGATGAATCAATAAGAGGGCCATCGGGCTAGTCGCTGAGAGCTGGGGGCGGATGGGCCAACAAAAAGTTGAAAATCTGTGAGAAATCAGTAAAATGGTAGTGTGGAGGCTAAGGAGATGAAGAAGGATATTCACCCGAAAGTCTTTGATACCGTGATCAAGTGCGCCTGTGGGGCCACCTTTGAGACGAAGAGTACTCAGAAGGAGATCCATGTGGAGATCTGTTCCAACTGCCATCCTTTTTTCACGGGCAAACAGAAATTCCTGGACACTGCAGGAAGGATCGAGCGGTTTAGGAAAAAATATGGCGAGAAGACTAATCAGAAGGAATGATTCTAACTCACCGGCATACACTCTCCTTTTTCGATGGATACCCAGCGGTGTATCTTCTTGTGATGCGCCGGCGGGTCTGCAGCCCTGCTTTGCCATCCTAGCTGGTCTTCTTTTGGAAGTCATCATTCAACATTAGTTGACCCATTCGGCGGCGCCAAGTTCCGCCTTTCAGGGGGATGTAACGCGCCGCTCGGGGTCAACCCTGAGCCCTCAGCCTGAGACTTCGGCGTAAGTTCAGTCGAATGTTCGGGCCGCAGGCGAACGCCAGCATTTATGCTAGGGAGTCAATAGGTTGACTGGGAGGTTTCAAATGCCTTTAGGGAGAAAGGGTCCCAGTAAGGGGGATGCTCCGTTCCAGGAGCCTTTCCCTGAAAAGAGGGAGGAACGGATTCGGGTGGGAGGACAGGCTGTTATCGAAGGCGTGATGATGAGATCTCCCAATTCGATGGCGGTTGCCGTCCGGAAGCCCGATGGCGAGATCACTGTGAAACGAGAAAGATTGACCTTCTTTTCTGAGAAGATGTTCTGCTTTAAACTCCCATTGGTCAGAGGCGTCATCGCTCTGCTCTCTGCACTTGTCTTAGGGATTCAGGCTCTCAACTTCTCTGCGAACCAGGCGCTCTCCGAAGGGGAGAAAGATCCAGGCCCCTGGACGACGGGCCTGACCCTTGCCGTGGCCCTCTGCTTTGGCATTGTCCTCTTCTTTCTGATCCCGCTCTTCTTGACGCGGTGGTTACGGTTTGCCATTCCGATGCTCTCCGAAAACGGGCTCTTCTTCAACCTGGTCGACGGTACAATTCGATTGATGATCTTCCTCACCTACCTCTGGGCAATTTCTTCTTTCAAGGAGATCCAGCGGGTTTTCCAATATCATGGTGCCGAGCATAAATCGATCTTTGCCTTTGAGTCTGGAGGAGAGTTGATCCCCGATCGTGTGAAAGGATTCGGCTATCTCCATCCCAGGTGTGGAACAAGCTTCCTACTCATCGTCATGATCGTGAGCATCTTGGTCTTTGCCCTTATCCCTCATCACCTCTCGTTTGGTTATAAAGCAGCCTCTCGGGTGGTCTTGATCCCTTTCATCGCGGGACTCTCCTATGAGATCATCCGATTTGCCGATCGAAAACGTGGGAGTCGAAGCATCCAATACTTCATCAAGCCCGGGCTTTGGCTTCAAAGGCTCACTGCCCGCGAGCCCTCTGAGGCCCAGATTGAAGTGGCTATTCGTGCCCTCCAGGAAGTATTGGAGTTGGAAAGGCAACGGTAAAAAGTAATGAATTCTGATGTTCAATGTCAAAGCTCACTTTCAAATAGTCTGAAGAAAGAAAATCCATGCCTTGACATTGTTGCATGTGGGTTTCATTTGATAGGTGGAGTTTGACATTTGAAATTGTCTTAAGGAAGGACGATGTTTGAAAGATTAGAGGAAGCCGAACAGCGGTACGAAGAACTCTACCATCTCCTGGGTCAGCCTGAAGTGATCAACAACCAGGCAGAACTTCAGAAGGTTGCCAAGGAGTATGCAGAGTTGGGGAAGATGGTCGTGCTGTACCGAAGGCTGAAGAAGTTGGAACAGGAGATTGAGGGAAACCACCAGCTCCTCGCCGGTGAAGAGGATGAGGAGATGAAGGGGTTGGCAAAGGAGGAACTCAACCGGCTGACGGCAGAGAAGGGAAGGGTGGAGGGAGATCTGAGAACGGTCCTCATTCCGAAAGACCCCAACGATGATAAGAACATCTTGCTCGAGATCCGAGCGGGAACGGGAGGAGAAGAAGCAGGACTCTTTGCTGCTGACCTCTTCCGGATGTATGCCAAGCTTGCAGAAAAGCATCAGTGGCGAATGGAGGTATTGAGCCGACACTACACCGGCATCGGGGGGTTCAAAGAGATCATCGCCCTGATCGAAGGAAAGGGTGTCTATAGTCGGTTGAAGTTTGAGAGCGGTGTCCACAGGGTCCAGCGAGTTCCGGCCACAGAGTCCCAGGGTCGTATCCATACATCAACCGTCACGGTGGCCATCCTTCCGGAGGCAGAAGACGTGGAGGTTCAGATTGATCCCAATGATATTCGGGTCGATATCTTCAGATCTTCAGGTCCGGGGGGGCAGAGCGTGAACACCACCGACTCTGCTGTCCGGATTACCCATCTGCCTTCGGGAATGGTGGTCTCCTGCCAGGATGAGAAGTCCCAGCACAAGAATAAAGCAAAGGCCCTTAAAATCCTTCGAGCGAGGTTACTCGACAAAGCAAAACAAGAAAAGCAGATGGAGATCTCGGAGAAGAGGAGAACTCAAGTAGGAACCGGAGAGCGAAGCGAACGCATTCGAACTTACAACTTCCCTCAGGGAAGGGTCACCGATCACCGAATTGGGTTGACCCTTTACCGCCTGGAAACTGTTCTCGAAGGAGAGTTGGACGAAATCATCAATGCTTTGGTTACTCATTACCAAGCAGAGGCTTTGAAGGGAGAAGGGGAAAAGGCAAATGCCAAACTTCAAAGCTCCAATATTAAATGAAGACCAGAGTTCAAAATCATGAAAGGAGTAGTCTCGTATTTCAGGGTCTCCCAGGTCCTTCATGCTATTGGATGCTGAATCAAGTTGAGCAGGACACGTTTTCTGGTCTTCAACATCTCAGGGTTGGATTTTGGTATTGCTTTTCGATTTGCTTGGACTTTGAGTTTTCACATTCGGAATCAAGGTTTGCAGATGACAGTCCTTGAACTTCTCAATTGGTCCACAGATCAATTAGAACAGGATCAGATTGAAAATCCTCGGCTGAATGCAGAACTCCTTCTTATGCACTCTTTCAACCTAAGCAGGGAGGGGCTCTATGTTCATCTCCATGACCCGCTTAAGGAGAAGGAACGGGAGGCTGTGGAGAGATTGATTAAAAGGAGGATTTCTGGTGAGCCCCTTCAGTATATCGTGGGTCATCAGGAATTCTGGTCGATTGATCTTAAAGTGGATCCCCGCGTTCTTATTCCAAGACCGGAGACAGAACTCTTAATTGAACAGACCCTTTTCATTCTTTCTGAAATGCCTTTGGGGAGGAAACCGTCTGTCTTGGAGATAGGAACGGGAAGCGGCGCAGTGGCGACCTCTCTGGCGAAGGAGAGGAAGGATATCTTTGTGGTGGCGACCGATATCTCTAGAGATGCTCTCTTGGTAGCCAAGGAGAATGCGAGATCTGCAGGCGTCCTTGGGAGGATCGGGTTTGTCAATGGCAATCTGTTCGACCCTTTTCGACTTCTTAGAGGGGGACAAGCTTTTGATTTGATTCTTTCGAATCCTCCCTACGTCGACCATTCAGAGATTCAGGGGTTGTCAAGAGAGGTGAGGAGTCACGAACCCATCATCGCCTTGGATGGTGGGAAGGGTGGGCTGGAGATTTACCACAGCATTGCTTCACAAGCGCATTGCTATCTGAGAAGGGGAGGATGGCTTCTGTTGGAGTTGGGGCAAGGCCAAGGAGGGAAGGTCACGGAACTAATAGAGAGAAGTGGATTCTTTTCAAAAACACAGTTGCTGCCAGACTTGTCAGGTATAGAGAGAGTCGTGAAATCACAGAGAATGGAGGGTGGAGCGTAGAGAGTAGAAAGTAGAGAATAGAAGGTTTAGATCAAGGTTGGATTTGACGACCTTCCGCTTGCCACCTTCAACTCTCTAAGAGAGGGATTCTGATGGATAAGATCGTTATACGAGGGGGAGAAAGGCTGATCGGAGAAGTCGAAGTGAGTGGTTCCAAGAATGCCGCCCTTCCCATCTTTGTGGCTAGTCTGCTGACCGAAGGGAAGAATCTTTTTCATAATGTCCCCAAATTGAAGGACGTACAGACCATTATCAAAGTTCTCGGGAATCTCGGGGTGAAAGTGGAGGAGGAAAACGAAAGCTATCGAGTCGATGCTACCCAGGCCTCGAACTATGAGGCACCATATGATCTGGTCAAGACCATGAGAGCCTCCATCCTCGTCTTGGGCCCCTTAGTCGCTCGAATGCGAAGGGCAGAAGTTTCCCTTCCCGGAGGATGTGCAATCGGTGCTCGGCCTATCAACCTTCATCTCATGGGACTGGAGGCAATGGGGGCGAAGATTGAACTCCGTCATGGGTACATCCTGGCTAGGGCCGATGGGCTGAAAGGAGCCAATATCTCGTTTGACACCGCGACGGTGACCGGAACAGAGAATCTGATGATGGCTGCAACACTGGCCAAGGGGAAGACCACTTTGCAGAACGCGGCAATGGAACCAGAGGTGGTAGATTTGGCAGATGCTCTGCGCAAAATGGGTGCAAAGATTCAGGGTGCAGGGACGCCTTTGATTGAGATTGAAGGAGTCAAATCACTGCAGGCGGTCGAGCATTCGATCATCCCGGATCGAATCGAAGCAGGGACACTGATGGTGGCTGCTGGACTGACCCGTGGGAACATAAAAATGCTCCGTTGTCCCGTTCAGCACATGGAGACAGTCGTCAACAAACTGAGAGAATCAGGAATGGAGATTGATTTTGAGGGAGAAGGGGTGAGGGTGGTCGGAAACCGGAGGATCCGGAGTGTGGATGTGAAGACACAACCCTATCCCGGATTCCCAACAGACATGCAGGCCCAATTCATGGTCCTCATGTCATTGGCCAAGGGATTGAGTGTCATCTGTGAAACCATCTTCGAAAATCGATTTATCCATGTGAGTGAGGTTCAAAGAATGGGTGCCGATATTCGAATCCAGGGCAACTCTGCTATTATCCAAGGGGTACAGAGTTTGGGTGGAGCTCAGGTGATGGCGACCGATTTGAGGGCCAGTGCCTCACTCATTTTGGCTGGATTGGCGGCTGAGGGTGTAACAGAGGTCTCAAGGGTCTATCATTTGGATCGAGGGTATGAGGAATTGGATAGAAAACTGTCCAAACTCGGAGCAGATATCAGAAGGGTGAAAGAGGGGGAGGAGTGAAGCTGCTACGCGCAGGAGAAAAAGGATTTGATCAATATCTCTCAGAGGTGGAAGGAAGGCTAGCCCAGGATGGCATCGAGCTCGAAAAAGAGGTCCGCTCCATTTTGCAAGACGTCAGGCAGAGGGGAGATCGAGCCCTCATTCACTATAGTCAGCTTTTTGATGGCGTGCGAGTTGACATCCCGGGACTTCAGGTGAACCGAGGAGAGGTGAAGCAGGCCTACAGGAGGATTCCATCCGATTTTCTGACCACCTTGGAGAAAGCAGCTCATCGGATTCGTCGGTTTCATCAACTCCTGGGGCGAAGCCTAACCCCCAGGCAGACCCAAGTTACCGCGAGGCCGGAAAAAGGTATCCGGCTTGGACAGATGATCAAACCTTTGGAAAAAGTGGGGATCTACGTCCCTGGAGGAAAGGCCTCCTATCCCTCGACGGTCCTTATGGCCGCGATCCCCGCAAGGGTAGCTGGTGTTCAGCAGATTCTGATGACCACCCCTCCTCAAAGAGAGGGAATCGATCCTGCTGTCCTTGTGGCAGCAGATTTGGCCGGCGTGGACAAGATCTATCAGGTTGGGGGGGTTCAGGCGATTGCGGCACTCGCCTATGGGACGGCGTCGATCCCCAAGGTGGATAAGATTGTCGGACCTGGAAATCGGTATGTCGCAACGGCTAAGCGATTGGTCTATGGGACTGTAGATATTGACATGATAGCCGGACCGAGTGAGATTGTGGTCATCTCTGACGGAAGAACCCCCTCGGCCTTTGTGGCTGCTGACCTGATCTCCCAGGCCGAGCACGATGAAATGGCACTGCCTATCCTGATCACCCCCTCTGAAGCATTCGGAAAGGAGGTCATGGAGGAACTGAAGAAGCAACTTGCCTCCTTGAAGCGGCGGAAGATCGCCTACACCAGTCTTAACCGAAGAGGTGCTATTCTCATTGTGAGAGACCTTGAACAAGCGATGGCGTTGGCAAACCGGATCGCGCCTGAGCATTTGGAACTGAGTGTTAAGAATCCTGTTTCCCTGCTAAAGCAGTTGAAGCACGCGGGCGCCGTCTTTCTCGGGCCTCATACCCCTGAGGCCATTGGAGATTATCTGGCCGGGCCTAATCATATCCTACCTACAGCGGGTACGGCTCGATTCTCTTCACCCTTGGGCGTGGAGGGTTTCATCAAGAGAACAAATCTGATCCGTTTTTCAGCGAGTGCCTTAAGACGGTTTGAGAAGGATGTGAAGCGATTTGCGGACCACGAAGGATTGGAGGGCCACTACCAAGCGGTTAAGATAAGAACGAAGAGACAATAACCCAATTCCAAAAACTAAATGAATTCCAATAATCGATACCGAAACTCGGTGTTTCGTATCAATGATTATTTTTTGGTTATTTGAATTTGGTCATTGGCGATTGGAATTTGACTTATTACATTGATTTACGACGATGATGGTGAGGGAGTAACGATGAAGAGGCATCGAAAGGCGGAGGTGAGGCGGAAGACGAAAGAGACAGAGATCATCTTAAAACTTGATCTGGATGGATCGGGGAGGCAGTCGATTGCGACCGGCATCCCCTTCTTCGATCACATGCTCAGCCTGCTGGCTTATCACAGTAGTATCGACCTTTCTCTTAAGGCCAAGGGCGATATCGGTGTGGATGCTCATCACACGGTAGAGGATGTTGGCATCTGCCTAGGGGACGGGATCAAAAAAGCCTTGGAGGAGGCCAGGGGAATCCAGAGATACGGGATGGCTGTGATCCCGATGGATGAGGCGTTGGTCTCCGTAGCACTAGACTTTTCAATGAGGCCTTGTTTGGTCTTTCATGTAAAGCTGAGGAGGGCGAGGATCGGGACCTTTGACCTCGAACTGGTGGAGGAGTTTTTCAGAGCTCTCTGTAATCATTCTAAGATCACTCTTCACGTCAATCTCCTTTATGGGAAGAACAGCCATCATATTGTCGAGGCGGTCTTTAAGGGGTTTGGAAGGGCGTTGAGAGAAGCGGTTGCTCTCGAAGAACGGTCTTCTCTGATCCCATCGACCAAAGGGATTCTATAATTTCAAATTTCAGATTGTAGATTTTAGATCTTTGAATCTGCAATCAGAAATCCTAAAACTGAAATAAAAGAAGAAGCATGAATTCAAGAATTGTCATCATCGATTATGGGATGGGAAACCTCAGAAATGTTCAGAAGGGTTTTGAATGGACTGGCTTTGAAGCGAAGGTGACCCGAAGCAGAAAGGAGATTGGATGTGCATCAGCAATCGTCCTTCCGGGGGTGGGTGCCTTTAAGGACTGTATGGAGAACTTGGAGAGGTATGGGCTGATTGAACCATTGATTCAATCTATCGGAAAAGGAAAGCCCTATTTAGGCATCTGTCTTGGCTTCCAGGTTCTCTTCTCAGAAAGCGAGGAATTTGGGTTTCAAAAAGGGTTAGACCTCATCAAGGGGAAGGTGGTTAAGTTTGTGCCCAATCCAGAGCATAAGGTTCCTCACATGGGCTGGAATACGGTGGAGATGGAGAGGGAGGCCCCGATGCTTGAAGGGATAGCGACCGGTGACTTCTTCTATTTTGTCCACTCATACTATGTCATTCCAGACGAGACCCAGTGGATATCAACCTTTACCACCTATGGAAAACGTTTCGTATCGAGTATCTGGAAAGAGAACATCTTTGCTACGCAATTCCATCCGGAGAAAAGTCAGAAAAAAGGACTCAAGATATTGGAGAACTTTGCAAAATCCATCTGAGGATGGACACCTTATCTAACGGTCCACCGCCCAAAGGGTTTGGAGTTTTTTCGATTCACGTGAAACGCTTGCGCCCCGACCTTCTTACGCCCGCCGAAGCGGGCTTCGCGAAGGCGGGAGCGCGTTAGTGGGCAGGCGCGAGACACGGATCACGATATTCTAAAAAAGGAGCTTTCGATGGATGAAGTCCGGGTTGGAGAGATTCGCATTGGGAAAGGGAACCCTCTGGTTCTGATTGCGGGACCCTGTGTGATCGAGAGCGAAGGAAACGCCCTGGAGATCGCAAAGGAAATGAAGAAGATCTGCTCCAGTTTGAAGATCTCCTATATCTTCAAGGCTTCTTATGAAAAAGATAATCGGGGATCGGAAGAGTCTTACAACGGACCAGGTCTTAAAGAAGGCTTGAGGATACTCGCCAGGGTAAAGGGAGAAGTAGGTGTTCCGGTCCTCTCCGATATCCATCGGATCGAAGATGTGGATTCAGCCAGAGAAGTCCTTGATATTCTCCAAATCCCTGCCTTTCTCTGTCAACAGACCAGCCTTCTACTTAAGGTGGGCGGGGCAGGAAAAGTAGTCAATATCAAGAAGGGACAGTTCGTTGCTCCAGAGAACATGGCAGGGGCTGTCAAGAAGATTCACAGCACAGGGAATCACCAAGTTCTTCTTACCGAGCGAGGGACTTGTTTCGGCTACAATAAATTGATCTCGGACTTCTGCTCTATCCCCATCCTGCAGGAGATCGGTTGCCCGGTGATCTTCGACGCCACGCATGTGGTCAGAAACTACGGCATCCCGAGTGACGACCCAAGAGGAGGAAGCCCTCAATATGTCCCTCATCTCACAAGGGCAGCGGTGGCTGTGGGCTGCAACGGCCTCTTCCTCGAGACCCACCCCAAACCAAGCCAAGCCCTCTGTGATGCCTCCAGTATGATCCCTCTCAACGAGATGGAAAAACTCCTCAAACAGAGCAAAGGGATTCATGATATGGTGAGAGAATGGGGAATCGTATAAGAAGGGCAATGTCAAATGTCAAGGCTCAAATACCAAACGAAATCCAAGGTTGAGTTTTAAAATTCTTGGATTTTGCGCTTTGACATTCATTGGGCATTTGGATTTTGTCATTTGGAATTTTAATTTGAGAGGAGGTTGAAGAGTGAAAATCTTTATCGATACAGCGAATCTCAACGAGATCAGGAGGGCAAACGCCCTCGGCTTGGTTGATGGGGTGACGACCAATCCCACACTAATTGCGAAAGAAGGGGAAAAAACGGAGGCGCTGATCAGGAAGATCTCGAAGGAGGTGAAGGGGCCGGTCAATGTGGAGGTGACCGGAATCACTTGTGAGGAGATGGTCAAGGAAGCAAGGGTTATGGCGACCTGGGGAGATGAAATCGTGATCAAGATTCCGGTCAATCATGAAGGCTTGAAAACGGTGAAGGCCCTCTCCTCTGAAAGGATTCTTACCAATGTCACCCTTATTTTCTCGGCCAGTCAGGCCATTCTAGCTGCGAAGGCAGGAGCCACCTATGTCTGCCCTTTCCTAGGGAGGCTCGACGATATCAGTTTCAATGGTCTTGAACTGATCCGGCAAATCAGGGAAATATATGATAACTATGATGAGATTGAAACTAGGATCATCGTCGCCAGTGTTCGAAGCCCAATCCACGTCATCGAGGCAGGATTGCTGGGCGCAGAGATCGTGACCATTCCTCCTGCCATCGTCGAGCAGATGATGAAACACCCCCTAACCGATAAGGGGATTGCACAATTCTTGGAAGATGCAAAAAAGATCGGTGTTCAAAAGCAGGGCAAATGACTTATCCGTTCAGCAGACCTGGCGGTTTTCGCGGTTCCTTGCTCCAGCAGTAGAAGACCACGGCTTTTGACCGTGGATGTCGCCTCATATGCGCGTTGTTCAGGAACCACAGGCTTTGCCCACAGGGTCCCACTGATTCGGCTGAGCCCAGGAGGGATCTAAGGAGGCGGAGATGAATAAGAATCTAACATATCGGAAGATGGTGAGTCTCCTATTCTTCATCTGGTTGTCATGTCTTACGGTTGCAGGAGTACTTGAGGCAAAGGCAGAGGTAAAGCCGAGCCTTGCCGTTCTCCCCTTTTTTGTGGGGGATCCCGATGAACCGGGGAGAGGAGTTGTCTGCCCGATCTGTGGAGGGCTCTTCAGAAGCGGAGAGGTCATGGTTGGGTCCCAGAGTATTCTCACACGGCTTGTCTACCAGAAGATGGAGACCTTGGGCACATTCAACCTCATCCCTACCGAGGAAGTAGAAGATGCCCTCTCCCGCCGGGAGAGGAAACGCTTCGAAGAAAAGCTGATTCCAAATTCCATCGAGTTGGGAAAAGAGCTAAGCGCCGATTTCATCGTGCTTGGATTCGTCTTCCGTTTTGTAGAGAGAATTGGATCGGCTCTTGGTGTTGAGAGACCTGCTTCAGTAGGATTCGACATCCATCTCTTCCGGGTTAGGGACAGGAAAATGGTATGGAATGGGGGTTTTGATGAAACACAGAAGCCCCTGAGCGAAAACCTCTTCAAGATCGGGGCCTTTATAAAGGGAAAGGCCTCATGGGTGAGAGCAGAGGAGCTGGCTGGTTTGGGATTAGATGAAATGTTGAAGAAGTTACCCGGACCCGGGGAGTTGGTGGAACGACCATGATCGTCATTCCTGCAGTGGACCTGAAGGATGGAAGATGTGTCAGGCTTTCTCAGGGCAGGATGGATCAGGAATCGATCTATTCAGAAGATCCTGTTCAGATGGCGCAACATTGGGAGTCGAAAGGGGCAGAGAGGCTTCATGTGGTGGATCTTAATGGTGCCATGACAGGAAGGCCCGTTCACCAGTCGTTCATCGAAGCAATTGTACGGTCTCTGAAAATCCCGGTCGAGGTTGGAGGCGGGATCCGGGATGTTGAGACCATCGAGGTTTATCTCTCTTCCGGGGTGCAATGGGCTATCCTCGGAACAGTAGCCCTTCGGAATCGTCCATTGGTGGAAGAAGCCTGCGGTCGTTTTCCCAGAAGAATCATCCTTGGAATCGATGCCAGAGAAGGGAAAGTTGCAGTGGAGGGCTGGAAGGAGCTTGCTTCGACAGGGGTGGTAGAGATGGCAAAGCAGTTTGAGGGGATGGGTCTGTCGGCAGTCATTTTTACAGATATTGAGAGAGATGGAATGGGTACGGGTTTGAACTTTGAGTCGACCAAGAATTTGGCACGATCCACTTCGATCCCGGTGATTGCTTCAGGAGGAGTTTCGCAAATAGAAGACATTGAACGTCTCTTGGAGTTAGAACTGGATGGGGTCATCGGAGTGATTGTAGGACGGGCCCTTTACACAGGGCAAGTCGATTTAGAAGAAGCCGTACGAATAGCCAAGAATTCAGCAGTCAGAAGCCGGAAGCCAGAATAGACAGAACTTAGTGTAGTGAGTCATAGATTTCTTTTCTTTGTTTGTCATTCCGGGCTTGACCCGGAATCCAGTATTTCTGAGCTGGATTCCCGCTTTCGCGGGAATGACGACTTCGGAATTGATGTAAAGAAGTGTTAGATTTACCACACTAGTCCGTTCTGAATTCTGACTCCTGACTCCTGGATTCTGGATTCTCTGAGTTGAGGAACTTAAGATGCTTGCTAAACGGATTATCCCCTGCCTGGATGTAAAAAGCGGAAGGGTGGTGAAGGGAACTCAGTTCGTAAACCTGAAGGATGCCGGCGATCCGGTTGAGAATGCCAAGGCTTATGATGAGCAGGGTGCGGATGAAATTGCCTTCTTGGATATCACGGCCTCCTTTGAGGAAAGGGACATTCTCATTGATGTCGTTCGCAGGACAGCAGAGGAAATATTTATTCCCCTCACCGTCGGCGGTGGTATCCGACGATTGGAGGATATCCGGAGACTTCTTAACGCTGGAGCTGATAAGATATCAATCAATACGGCAGCCGTGAAGGATCCACATTTCGTAGAGAGGGCCTCAAAACGTTTTGGGAGCCAATGTATTGTCATTGCTATTGATGCAAAAAGAAATGGGGCAAGCTGGGAGGTTTTCACCCACGGAGGTAGAACCTCCACGGGCATCGATGCCGTCCTCTGGGCAAAGAAGATGGAGGAGATGGGAGGAGGCGAGATCCTTTTGACGAGCATGGATCGGGATGGAACAAAAGACGGCTACGACATTGAATTGACCCGAACCATATCAGAGCAAGCAAATATACCTGTCATTGCGTCAGGAGGCGTGGGGACTCTCGGACATCTTTATGAAGGGCTCGTCCTGGGAAAGGCCGCCGCCGTGCTCGCAGCTTCTATCTTCCATTATCGGGAATTTACGATTGCTCAGGTCAAATCATACCTCAAAGAAAAAGGAGTCGTCGTCAGACTCTGATTTTAGATTGCAGATTTTTAAATCTAAAGTCTGAAATCTTAAATCTAAAATGGAATGAATGAATCGTTTGTTCCTTCTATTTGCGACTGGGTTTGGGGCGGGATACTCCCCGATTGCCCCGGGAACTGCGGGAACCCTTGTCGCCATTCCAATCTATCTCCTGCTTTCCGCCATCCCCTTTCCTCTTTATGAATTGACCCTCATCACGATCTTTTTTCTTTCGAGCTGGATCTCAGACATAGCCCAGAGCTACTGGGGCAAGAAAGACGACCCCAGAATCGTCATTGACGAGATCATGGGTTTTCTCATCACGATGCTGTGGGTCCATAGGTCGGCCTTCTCCATCACAATGGGATTCTTTCTCTTCCGGGTATTTGATATTATTAAACCACCGCCAATTCGTCGCCTGGAGAAGGCGAAAGGGGGTTTTGGAGTCGTGCTGGACGATGTGTTGGCAGGAGTCTATGCGAATATTATTCTTCAGATCGGTTCCTACTTCACCCTCTCCCCTGGCGGGAGAGGGGTAGGGTGAGGGGGGTGAGGATTTACCCATGAAAACAGAAAAGCTCATCGGAGATCTCTTAAGAGAGAAGGGTTGGACACTTTCTATTGCCGAATCTTGTACCGGAGGATTGCTTTGTAATCGTATCACTGATGTGCCTGGGAGCTCAGACTATTTTGAAGGAGGAATGGTTACTTACAGTAACGAATCGAAGGCGAGGCATCTGGGCATTTCACTGGGATATATAAAAAGGTATGGAGCGGTAAGTCCCCAAGTTGCGAGGAAGATGGCTCAAGGAGTTCGAAGAGCTTTTAATACGACATTCGGATTATCCACCACAGGCGTGGCAGGACCGACCGGTGGAACAAAGAGAAGTCCCATCGGGAGAGTTTTCATCGGAATCGCTAGCAGAAGAAGAACCTGGGTAGAACAGGAGGATTTTAAAGGGACTCGCAGAGAAATCAAAAAGCAGGCAGCAGAAAGAAGCCTTGAATTCTTATATGAAATACTGGTTGAAAAAGCTGGTCTTAAAACCTGAAGATAACGATTTCCTTTCTCTATAAGCCGAACATTTTGCCATCGACGTCTTCCCTCTAATCCATTTCAAAGGTGACCTCAATTCCTCTGAAGCGAAAGTACCTAAGGAGAGAGAATAGAAGAATCGGAGTTGCGGTCGGGGACACAATCTCTTCTGTCAATCGTTTGGCCGTTTCCTAAGAACCCGCACATTTGAAGAAGTATCTTAAAATGCTTCAGAACCTACTTCCCGTCTCTCATTGAAATATGAAAGTATCATTTTTGATATTCGTGGCAAATTTTGACATGGGGATGTTTTTTCTGTCGAGAAGAAAATTCAGGACCCCATAAATATACTTGACATTTGGACGCCTAAATGATAAATATGATTCCTATGATTGAGCGTACTTTTTGGACACAACGGATTCAGCAGGCATGGGGAAAACGCCCGATTGTATGGTTATCCGGGGTTCGCCGGGTAGGTAAAACCACCTTGGCCCAAATGTTTTCCAATGCAGTCTATCTGAATTGCGATCTGCCGTCAGTGGGACGCCGATTGGTCGATCCAGAATTGTTCTACGACAGTCTGGATAAGGGGGCTCTTGTTATCTTTGATGAGATCCATCGTTTAGAGGACCCCAGTCGGTTGGTGAAAATTGCTGCAGATGCCTATCCTCACCTAAAAGTGCTTGCAACAGGTTCTTCCACTTTAGCAGCCACAAAAAAATTTCGCGATAGTCTGACCGGCCGAAAACAGATGATTTACTTGCCTCCCGTCCTCTGGAGCGAATGCATCGATAAATTCGGTATAAAAGAATTGGATCGTCGATTACTGCACGGAGGGCTTCCAGAACCCTTGCTGTCAGATACAAAGAATGCGGCCTTTTTTTCAGAATGGATGGATAGCTTTTATGCCCGGGACATTCAGGAGCTTTTCGGTATCCGAAACCGGACCGGTTTCATGAAGTTATTGCATTTATTGTTACGACAAAGTGGAAGTCTCATAGATTATACCCATTTGGCTCGGTTAAGTGATTTAAGCCGGCATACTGTTAAAGCTCATGTTGAAGCCATGGGTATCGCCCATGCAGTATTCTTACTTTCTCCATTTCAGGGAGGGGGACGGCGTGAAATTACGCGCAGACCTAAATGCTATTCTTTTGATACAGGGTTTGTCACGTTTGTCAAGGGTTGGGACAGTATTCGGGAGGATGATCGAGGTCTTTTGTGGGAGCACCTGGTACTCGATACCCTGCGTACGGTCGTTGATGATCATCGCTTGCATTACTGGAGAGACAAATCCGGACGGGAAGTGGATTTTGTCATCAAAGGCGTCAGGCGACAGGCAGATGCCATTGAATGCAAAATCAATCCTGATCACTTTGATCCAGCTAATCTCACTGTTTTTCGCTCCCTGTATCCCGAAGGTAGGAATTATGTCCTGAGTCTCAATATTAAGACCTCCTATCAACGGCGTTATGGCAAACTGCAGGTGCGCTTTATCTCAGTTAACCAGATTTCCGAGCTAAAAAGTTCATGATCATTGGTCAAAGCAGAGGATATCCGTATAAAAAAATGCATCTTTTTCGGGAAGATAAGTTCTGAAACAACTTGGCGATTGAAGCAAAAGGATCTGAGGAGAGAGAACAGAAGAATCAGAGATGCGGTGTGGGACATAGAAGAAAAAAAGTGGCGAATCAAAGGAAGATATTTTGGCAGTTGTCGGTAAGTCCGAAGAAGTGGCAGATTTAAAGAAGTATCTTAAAGTGTTTTAGAACCTACGTCCCGTCCATTCCTGATGGGGACCTTTTGAGGAATCAGGGCACCCCTAAGAAATAAAATGAAGAAGGAAGCTTTGAAGAGGGATTTTTTTGAAAAGTTAAACTGGGACGATCTCGAGCAGTGGGCTGGGAGCAGGGTTCTTTCTCGGGGCCAAGGCTACCACCGTAGCCATCGGGTCAAGGAATTGGCTCAAGCGCGAACCGGTGCGCTGGTTGCTTGGGTTCATGGAGGACAAAGGTATGCGACGGAGGTTGATTTTGAAGACGGGGAGTTAATCTCAGTCTGTACTTGTCCTTACGGGAATAACTGTAAACATGCGGTGGCAGTAGTACTCGAATATCTTGATCATCTGAAGAAGAAGCTTGAAGTTCCTCAAGTCACAGGACAGGATCAACGCCTTGCATTATTGCAGGGTATAGATGAAGAGGACCCGGAAGACAGGTATGAGGAGGAAGAGATAGATAGCGGCCCCCTTGTTCCCCAAAAAGGTGCTAAATCAAGCGTAGTGGACTTAAAAGGTTTTTTGGAGGAACAAACCAAGGGACAATTGATTACCTTGCTTACAGATCTGTCAGAAAGATATCCGAATGTTCGTGAAGATCTTGAGGACCGGCAAACCCTCTCAAAAGGTTCAGTAAAGAGAATCGTGGCCGCCGTGCGGAAAGAAATCCAAGCGTTAAGTTCCGAACCTGGCTGGAGAAACCATTGGAATGATGAAGGATACACCCCGGATTACTCACGGGTAAAAGGTCGCCTGAAATCCCTTTTGGTAAAAGGGCACGCAGACGAAGTCATTGCCTTAGGAAAGGAGCTCCAGGAGGCGGGTATAAGGCAGGTGGAGATGAGCCACGACGAGGGAGAAACAGGCATGGAGATTTCTTCCTGTCTGGATGTAGTGTTTCAGACCCTTCCTCAATCCTCCCTTTCTCCCATAGAGCAGATGCTTTGGGTGATTGACGCGGAGTTAAAGGATGATTACGAACTCTGCTACGGGTCAGAATCCTTCTGGAAGAAGAAACAGAAAGCTTCAGACTGGAGTGCCGTAGCCGATAAGCTTATGCAACGTTTAAACGAATTCGATTTGGCGAGAGGTGAGGACAATTTCTCAAGAAATTATCGGAGGGATCGATTAAGTAACTGGATTATTGAGGCTTTAGAAAATGCAGGTCGACACAAAGAGATCATCCCCCTATGTGAGGAGGAGGCAGTGAAGACGGGAAGCTATACTCGTCTCGTCGATGCATTGAGAAAAGCCAAACGATTGGAGGAAGCCGAGCAGTGGATTTTCAGGGGAATTAGAGCTACTCAGAAACAATGGCCTGGGATTGCCAAACAATTGAAAGATACTTTACGTGAGATGAGAGAAAGAGAAGGGAATTGGCTTAAAGTTGCAGCTTTTCGGACTGAAGATTTTCTTCAATCGCCCTCACTCCATACCTTCCAGGATATGAAGAAAGCAGCCGAGAAGGCAAAAGTGTGGCCAGAGGTGCGGGCAGCGGCCCTCCTTTATTTGGAGACAGGTAAACTTCCTCAATCAAATCCCACATGGCCTTTGCCTCAGACGGGCGTGAAGGAGGATCGAGAGACCAGGAAGAGTGAGTTCCCAATGGCCGATGTACTGATTGACATTGCGATTGAAGAAAAGCGGCCTGATGAAGTTCTAAGATGGTATGACCAACGCAAATCAAAGAAGCAAATCTTCTGGGGAGGGGATGGTTATCAAGAAGATAAGATTGCGGGCGCGGTGGTAGACCTTTATCCTGATCGAGCTATTGCCATCTGGAAAAATCTTGCTGAAAAACAGATTGCCTTAACAAAGCCAAAAGCCTATGAAGCGGCAGCTATCTACTTAAGGAAGGTCTACAGTCTTTTGAAAAAACTGAAGAAAGAGGGAGAGTGGAAAGATTATCTACTCAAACTCCGCCAAGCCAATGCCCGAAAAACAAAGTTTATCGAAATTCTCGACCGTGTTGAAGGCCGTCGGATC
>JBEKDJ010000004.1:0-38021 GCA_050014415.1 Thermodesulfobacteriota bacterium
AGGACTGACCCAGTTTGAGGTTGAAGAAGTCCTGCCGGTTGGTCGTAGTCCTGAACTGATGAAGGATCTCAGCGGGGTCCACGAATTGAGAGAATAGCTGGGAGTAATGGTAGCCTCTCTTGTCGGTGATCGATGGTTTTTTGGCGACCCATTCCCCGAAGGCTGGGTTGAGTTCAGCCTTGCAGCTGGAACAGGCCCGGATGACCCTTCCTCCAATTTCCAGAAGGCAATCAGGGAAGGTGTCTTCAAGGCACGTGGATTCACCGCAACCCTGACATTTCAGGAGCCAATACCTCTGGTCGGTTTCCTGGAAGGCCTTATCAATCCCATAATCCGGAAGGGTAGGGTTCGAGAGCTTCAAGACCTCTTTAAACTCGCTATGGGCCATGCGCTCCATGGCCATATCAACAGCATTCTGTGGGGCCTCATCGAGTTCATCAAAAATGATTAGATCCGCCGGCACAGATTTTAGGCTTACCCTTGACCGCATTCCTCTGAGGTAGAGAAAAGCATTCCAGATCCTCTTAATCCCAGCGCTGTCGGTATCTCGAATCCATTTCCCAATGGTATCCGGATTGTCATCTATCAGAGGATCGATTCTGCCCTTGCTAAAGTCGGTTACATCAGACTTAGAAGGGAATAGGTAAAGAATCCCTCTGTAGTCCCCGTACCTGGCCCCGTAAGCCATTTTGAGCATTCCCTTTGAGGTAAGGCCCATCTGTGCGGCTTTCATCTCAATCATGTGAGAGTGTTGATCCTGGTATGGAGTCTTCAGGTATTCATGGCGTTCGAAGGTGAAGGGCCTTCCGTCCAAGATGATCGAGGATCGTTCAACCCATTCGTGGAAGGGAAGGACACTACCAGAATCCCCAAACTCCTCATCAATTGATTGAAACAGATTGTCGAAGAGCTAGAGTTCTGAAGATGTCTAACTGCAAGTTCAGTTGCCCCCGAATCTCCTGCATCGCCTTTAAAGCCAGTTCCCGGGGGTCCTTGAATTTGTACTCTGTAACATTCTCTTCACTTCCTCGAACCTTTACCTTCCTGACTTGCGATTCCAGTATCTGAAGAGCTTCTTGATCACCCCGGTTCCACCTCATCAACAGGTCCAAGAGTTCATTCGCATTCTGATTGATTTTTTGAAGCTGGCCAATGGTGTCAAGGTGCCTGCCTACAACCTTATGGGCACTCTCCAAAGCCACATTCTTGACCACCGCCACTTTTAATTCATTCTTCGCTTTTGATATGGCCCCATCAGTAACCCCAAAATATTGAGCAATTTCTCTTTGTGGTTTACCTTCTCCAAGCATTTGATCTAACATCACTCTGTCTATTTTGGGCTTTGGCATTTTACCAACCTAAGTAAAAGTTGAGGTAATTGGTTAATTTTTAACTATGACGATGGCATCTTCTTATCTTTCACTTCTGGGAATTACCTTCAAACCAGGCAATGACCTGAGTTTTGGGGAACCGAATCACGTCTTGGTGTTTTATTACCGGCATCCCCCTTTTTATGAGGTGATAAATAGTCGACTTCGATACCTTGAAAAGAGCTTGCAGGTCTTTGAATGTAAGAAACTCCTCTGTCCCCACGATTTTCTCTGTTTGCCTCCTTATCTCAAAAAATTTCTAAAAAACCTTTTCCTCCCAGCACAGTGGGAAGGCCTCCCAAGAAATCTGTTTGTAAAACACTGGGTCGGCCTTCCCACTTTCCAGTAATTTTGTGTTTCCAAATTGTTTCCATATAACTCTTGGCAAGCCAAAATTTCCTTTAATTTTCGTTGGTAAATATTATATGTTTATCTTTGATCTTTTTAATAAATACTTAAAAGAAATTAATGGGTTGCATTTTTCTTCCTCCCTGCTTCACACGCAGGAAGTCACTGGTTCAAATCCAGTAGCGCCCACCAAGATCCCAGGCACCCCACCTCATTCCTCTCTCGATGAGGGTCCGGATAATCCTTAGATAATTCTCTCGGCTTTTGTAAACCATTAGTGACCACAGAGAGTATTTCTACATCGGTTGAATCCATTTTCTCAACCCGTCCATAGGTTGTTATCCTCTTTTCCGATCGAAAATCAACCAACTTAAGAAATACAATATTCTTCTTCATAAATTAATATATTGGCTGTATTTGCTTCTGGGGTTGTCATGGTCATCTTTGAACAAGATATAGCAGAAATTTTCCACGGACACGGCTGAACCCTTCGTAAGAAGGGTATGGAAATCGAAGGTACGATAGCATTGATCATCCGAGATAACGGTCAGGGATTCGATGTGAAGGAGATACTCTCCATGGAGAGTTATAGAACTGGATTGGGTCTTGGTAGCATGAAAGAGCGAGCAGAACTTTTAGGCGGATTCTTTTCAATTGAGTCCGCCAAGGGAACGGGTACAGTTGTTCGTGTATCTTGGCCAATCAAATAATGATCATCCCTATTTCATGAATCTATCCTTGTTGTATGTCAGAGGACTCATTTTCAATCAGAAATCATCCGTTTTCTTATTAACCCGGGTTGATGAGTAGTAGACGAAGCCGTCGGGCAGGGGTTATCTTCACACTGTCAGGTTGACTCTCAACGCATCCGGCAGTTCAGAGTACCCGATCTACAATCTATTCAAGATATCCCGAAGGAATTTAACGGCGTGGCCATAGATTCCAGGCACATTACTTTCCGGAGGACCTGCTACATTGAGTACCTTGATTCTATTCATCTTCTCCCATTCTTCAACAGTCTCTGGATCTCCTCCCACCGACAGGTCAACTACCCAACATGGTTTTTTGTGTTTTTGTGCAAACCTTATTGTTAACGCCGTTCCTCCTGTCGGGTGTGCCCAAGTTAGAATGAGAGTTCCATCAGATTCTTTCACGTTCTTTTCAGTCCTTATCGGGTAACGTGCAGAAGTGGTTTCCTGGAGCGGATAACTTGCATCAATCGGTCCATCTTCGGCTTTCCGTCCCTTTGGACACCATCCGCCACAAGAAATGCCCAGCTCTAAAGCTACATCCAAAGCCGCCCGGTCCACCCCTGTTTGACCTCCGGAGATAATTTTCTCAATGTGAAAGAGGTTCTCCTTAAGGGCTCCTTCCAGTATCCTATCTTTTATCCTCATCTGCTATAAGTTTGGTGTAACCTTCTTTGACAATCTTGTTTTAACCTCGATGAGAGTCTATCAAATTGAGATGGATGGGTCAATAGAATCGCCAATTTTTTTTCCTTGATTTTTCTTTTTAGATGTTATAATGTTCTTCAGATTATACTTCATAAATAATCTTTACGTTCTAACAAGTTACGATCCTTTTGTGGACGTTGCAGACTCAGCAGGTCATTGATTGAAATTCGGGAGCGTCCGCCATTTTTGGAAAGTGGAAAATGGTTTAAATAACGACCTCCCACATTCCACTGTCTGCCTTCGGAGAAAGAGATGTCAGGACATTCAAAATGGAGTACGATTAAACGGAAGAAAGGCGCGGCTGATTCCAAACGGGGGAAGCTCTTTACCAAGGTCATCAAGGAGATCATGGTTGCAGCCCGTTTCGGCGGCGGGGATATCAATGCCAATCCGAGGCTTCGAACAGCAGTGAACGAAGCCAAAGCCGAGAATATGCCAAAGGAAAATATTGAAAGGGCGATTAAGAAAGGAACTGGAGAACTGGAAGGCGTTAACTACGAAGAGCTGACCTACGAGGGTTATGGACCGGGCGGAGTAGCCATGATGTTGGAGGTGTTGACAGATAATAAGAATCGTACCGTAGCGGATGTAAGACACATCTTGTCAAAATATAATGGGAGCCTGGGTGAGGCGGGTTGCGTTTCATGGATGTTCGCGAAAAAGGGGTTGATTTCGATAGACAGAAGTGGTGTCGACGAAGACCGCTTGATCGAAGTGGCTTTGGATGCGGGAGCCCTCGATATCAAGGACACAAGCAAAGAGTTTGATGTGACGACCAATCCTTCAAATTTCGAAGCGGTGAAGAAAGTAATCGATGAGGCTGGTTTTAAGTCCAACTATGCTGAAGTGACCATGGTTCCTCAAAGCACCGTCCGTTTGACAGGAAAAGAGGCCGAGCAGATGCTGAAGATAATGGAGAGCCTCGAAGATTCCGATGACGTCCAGAAGGTTTATGCCAATTTCGATATTGCCGATGAGGAGATGGAACGACTCAGTGCATAGACGGTCCGGTTTGAGTCAACTGAAAGCCACCACATTGTAAGGCGAAACTTTAGTGGGTGGCTTTTTTCACATCTGGTGAGGTTTTTCCTATGAAGGCGATTGGAATCGATCCTGGTTTGGCCATGACGGGCTTTGGAGTGGTTGAAGCCCTTCCTCGAAGAGGAAGGGCTTGTGATTGGGGGGCCATCCGAACAGAAGCGAATTCTCCTATCCCCCTGCGCTTGAAAATCATCTATCAAGAATTGAAAGGCCTTCTGGAGAAGTGGAGGCCGAATCTTCTCGTCCTGGAAGAAGTTTTTGTCCTGAAACAATTTCCAAAGGCAGCCATCCAGCTAGGGGAGGTCAGAGGGGTGATCTACCTTGCTGCTCAAGAGATGGATATCCCTGTGGTCGAAGTGAGACCGACAGAGGTGAAGAGTGCATTGACCGGAAGTGGCCGGGCCGATAAGGAACAGATCAAGAGGGCGATCCGTCAAATTCTCAGCATCGAGATTCCCCTCAGCTCGAGCCACGCTGGCGACGCCCTCGCCTTGGCCTTGACCGGCCTATCCAGAAATGAGAACTTCAGATGGTGACCTCCGCTTCCTAGAAAGAAGCAGAGAGATTCCAAATTCGAAGCACCAAATCCTAAACGAATATCAATGTTCAAAATACAAATACCCGAAACAAAGAATCTTAGAATCTTGAGATTTGGATTTGTTTGGGATTGAGATAATCGGATTCCGGGTTTGGATCGCTGGTAACATTCAAAGAGATGCAGAAATAACTGGATAGCAATAGAGTAGAGTCTCAAGTGGAAAAAAGATGATCAGATACATCGAAGGGAGATTGCTCAAGAAAGAAGAGGACCGGGTGGTGGTTCTGGCTAATGGTGTGGGCTACGAGATACTGCTCCCTGCCATTGTTCGAAAGACCTTCAGCTCCAAGAAGGCAGGTGAAGATGGAGAGATGGTGAAACTTTTCATCTATTATCACCAGACCGAACGACAACCCAAGCCCCTTCTTATCGGATTTAATTTTGAGGCGGAAAAGGAATTCTTCGAGAAATTCATTACGGTCGAGGATATTGGCCCGCCTACAGCAGTCAAGGCCCTCGTCTTGCCGATCCCCCAGATTGCCAAGGCTATCGAAGAGAGGGATTCGAAGAGCCTTGAAAGCCTGAAAGGAGTTGGCAGAAGGACAGCGGATAAAATCATCGCCACGTTGCAGGGAAAGGTTGGTAAATTCGCTCTGATGATAGAGGATCAAATTCCGATCGATGTTGAGGTATCCGACTTTAAGAAACAGGTGGAAGAGGTCTTGGTGAGAGATCTTGGCCACAAATCAAGTGAAGCACACCGATTGGTCAACGAGGCAATGTTGAGGAATCCCAATATCACCACACCTGAGGAATTATTCGAAGAGGTCTACCGAGGCCAGAAGGAGATTTCACCATAATTTGCTCGGTTGGGGAAGCGGGAGAGGAAGATGAAGAATACCGAAGAGAGCAGACGACCTGATCTAAAGGTGGAAGCTGAGAAGAGTCAACCCGAGATCGAAGACTATCTCGATTTGAGACCTCGGAAGCTCTCCGAATACATCGGTCAAGGGCAGGTAGTTGAGACTCTGGAGATTGCAATCCAGGCAGCAAAGAGACGAGGGGAACCTCTCGACCACATCCTCTTTCACTCTCCTCCGGGGTTGGGAAAAACGACTCTCGCCCATATTATCGCTACAGAGATGGAGGTTCGTATCGTGACGACTTCCGGGCCTGCCATCGAGAAAGGTGGCGACCTCATCAGCATCCTCACCCATCTGGAACGAGGAGATGTTCTTTTTATCGATGAAGTGCACCGCTTGCCCAAGGTAGTGGAAGAGTTCCTCTATCCGGCCATGGAGGATTTTTGCATCGATTTCATCTTTGATAAAGGGGCCCATGCCAGAAGCCATCGCTACCGGCTGCAACGATTCACCCTCGTGGGCGCAACCACACGAGCAGGACTTCTTTCAGCACCTCTTCGGGAACGGTTTGGGATTCTGAGGAATCTCGATTTTTACAACGTAGAAGAGCTTTGCCGCGTGGTCAAACGCTCTGCTGCCCTTTTGGGAGTACCCATCGATGAAGGAGGGACTGAGGAGATTGCCAAGCGTTCCAGGGGTACGCCGAGAATCTCGAATCGCCTCCTCAAAAGGGTCAGGGATTTTGCCGAGATTCGTGGGCAGGGGAAGATCGAGAAAGAGATCGCCGATGAGGCGTTGCTTTTGGAAGGGGTTGACGAAATTGGGTTGACGAGTCTTGACCGAAGATTCTTGGAGACCATTATCCGGTATTACAAAGGGGGGCCGGTGGGTCTCGAAGCGATTGCTGCGACGTTACAGGAAGAAACGGATACGCTGGTCGATATGATCGAGCCCTTTCTCCTGAAGATCGGTTTTCTCGCGAGGATGCAGAACGGGAGGAAGGCGACAGAATTGACTTATCAACATTTTGGGATCCCCTATTCTGAATCCGGGCGACAGCTCTCCCTCCCTACCCGCAAAAAAAATTGATCCGTTCAAGAATTCGTTTGCCTCAGGTGAGTGCGAGCGTTTCGTGTGGGTTTTCCATTTCAAAGATAACGGCATGGAGTCTACAAAGGCCTTTGCTCGTCCAAGCAGTCTGCCCTGGATTAATGGAGAGCGTCTCTCCAATTCGATCAAAATAGGCGCCGGAAAGTTCGGGTGATTCGTGGATGTGGCCATGAAGGGTTAAGAAGGGCTGATGCTTCTCAATAAAACTTCTGATGGACCGGCTTCCTCCTGATTTCCCTCCTTGAATGAGGTCCAAACGGGTCCCAAAAGGAGGAGAATGCATCACATAGATCACCTTGCTGTAGTCGAGAGGCTTCGGGAGTCGGGCCAAGTCCTCCTCAATGGTGTCTCGCTGCCTAAGATAGAGATACGGATCGACGGCGATCAGTTGGCCAGTTAGATCAGAGGCTCTGACGTAGGATGGATTCTTCTGAGGAGGCCACGGTGCCTCTGGACCATCTCTCTTCTCATACTCTTTGGGCCGAAATGGGGTCGGAGGAACAAAGGGGTAACCGATGAGTTCGTATCCGTTCTCAAGGAGATGACTTCTCCGGTCGAGATCGATGATCCCTTCTGTCGGCTCTTTGAAGAGGTGGGGATAACTCAGATCCCAGTTTCCAGGGATAAGGAAGATCTGTTTGACAGGACTCCTTTGTAAAATCCGCTTAAAGAACGGGGAAAGAAACTGATCGATGAAGGTTTTCTGATAGGGGATCATGTCTTCATATCGTTTCGTCGGAGGAAGGGAAGGCAAAAGATCACCACCTATCGCGATGATATTTGCTGAGGAAGAAGCAGCCAATTCAGAGAGTTCCTGGTAGAAGTGAATTTCACCGTGGAGATCTGAGGTATAGAGGAGTTTCATTCTATTCCTCGAAATCCTCCGAAAGAATCCACCCCTCTTTCGTCCTCAGCAGCTTGAAGGTACTCTTGCAGTAAGAACACATGATAAGATCACTCGCCTTCTCATCACCCTCCAAAGGGACAGAGGCTTCGCAGATAGGACATTCCAGTTCGTTTGCCATCGATGGTCTCCTTTTCTTCCGGTCAAGACTTGAATAGTTGAAATCTCCAAGAAAATCAAGAGGTATTTCTTTTCTTCTCAGGACACTCTTCTTATAATAGAATAAGTTCATGCTTGAAAGGAGGATTGTCTGATGAAGCGAATTGCGGCTATTATTGGTTTGTTGATTGTCATCGGAGGAATCGCTGTCCTCTTATCGGGATGTCCACCTCCACTGGTTAGGGTAAGACCACCGGAGCCAAGGGTGGAGATATATGGGCCGTCACCTTACCCGAATGCTGTTTGGAGACCTGGCTATTGGGCATATCGAGGGGGAGGCTGGGTTTGGATACCAGGCCACTGGGCGAGACCTCCAAGGCCTAAAACAGCTTGGGTTCCCGGACACTGGGAGGAAAGACGAGGGGGCTGGGTCTGGATTCCTGGACATTGGGATTACCGCTGAGACTTGCAGTCTTGTGACTATTCAGCTGTTTGAAAAATCGTCATGCAATCCTTCCTAACCTCCCTTTTTCAAAAGGAGGAGAAGTCTTTCCCCCTTTGAAAAAGGACGGAATCGACTCGTGCCGAGGGAATGTAGGTGGATTCAGGCGGCGTCTTTCAAAGAGGTAAACCATTATAGAGTTTTGAGTTTGGAGCTTAGATGGGGACTTTCTTTGATGAGTTCAGGAACGAGGTGCCGGGAGAAATGGGTTGTTTGCTACACCTACTGATGCTTATGCCAAGTTGGCTCTGGGTGTCGAAAATCTCCGGCAAGAGGACGTATCAAGAGACACAGCCGTACAATTGTTCTTTCGCTCTCTGATAGGTTATGTTTTTTCTTGAGACTTCTCCCTGTGACCCAGCATTGAGTGCCTCAGGGTGCCCTTCTATTGCAGGTTTTAAGAAATGAATCCAATTGTGCTAATTGATCATCTGAGAGTGCGTCAAATTGTATTCCACATCGTCTGGTGGTAAAACCAATGAAAAGTGATTGGTATTCTGTCGGCTTTGGTACTGGGATGTCGTATACCACTCTGCAGGGTACCCTCGAGATGCAGAATTCATTCGTCAACAGAACGATATCTCTTCTGAAAGGTCCCCGGCTCAAGTTTTCGTCATAGATATGATCGAAAGACAATCCTCCTATGCTGATATCCCTGACTTGGCCAACTTTGGTAGATCCATTCTGGAGTACCGCAATTACGTCATCCTGTACCAAGAACCGAGTATTCTTTCTCCGCTCAGTTTCCGCCATATTTCATCCACGAACTATTCTGTCCCGAACCAAGAGAACCCCGCTTGCCCCCGGTGTGCTTCAGCGAGCAAACACGGATTCTACCCACGGATGAATTGGTTCTTTGGTACCGGGATGTTCGCCCATTACGGGGGCGTTCTTGGGGAATCGCCGCCGAAGGCGGGGCTTTGCCAGTAAGGTTCCATGGGTAAAACTATCCGGCTTGGAACATCGTCCAACCGCTTCCCGTTTTGACTGTCTTAATCCTTCCGAAGCAGATATGTTTCGGGCAAAGTGGTTCTTGAGATTCTCCGACATTGGATGGTCACTTGGGTTGTTAAGACCACATTTTTATCGGTCTTACTGCACAATAAATGCCGAATGCTGGTTTTTCAGATTTCAATTCACTAAATAATGAATTCTTAATGTTAATTCACATCTTGACAAAGGTCGGAGATCTAGAGATTTCTGTCGCAACGAGTGCAATTTTGTCAAAAACTGGTAAAACTTTTCATAGGGATCTGGGCTTATGAGCAGGCTAGTTGTATCAATTCATGATTGCTGTGCGAGTGTTATCGGGAGTATGAACTCAAGAGATGGACGGAAGGCTCACAACCTTTTTCGATTTCCACTTGATTGGTCAGGCGATCCAGAAAATTGTGCCGATCGAGATTCTCTTGGAAGATTCCTTTTCGCTCCTTACTGCTTGTTACCGGTACACCCCGGGATGTCAAAGAGTACCCCCGTAAGTTCATCGAGGACTGCGGCAAAGGAGGCGGCTATATATTGGCCTCGGGGTCATTCGATATTGATGAAGCAAAACTGAATAACCTGCGGGCCATGATGGAAGCCGCAAGAGAATACGGTGTGTATAAATAGAAAGGGTTGTCACGCCCGATGGCTTGAAAAATGTATATCTGTCCAGGGGGCTCATATGCAGTGCAATCGATGGTGTCGCCAGTTGGAAAAATGCGAATGTTGAAATCCCTGCCTTCGCCGGAGCGGTTTTACGCAGGCAGGCGAGATAAATCCAGAATTCAAGCAGTGAAATGTTCAGAAAACAATGGTTTCGAACTTAGGATTGAGGATAGCTGAATTTGTTTCGAATTTTGGATTTCAGGCTTTACCCTCCCCGCATTAATAATCGATTCCGGGCTGTGGCTCGATTCCCTTCCGATAGGCATGCTTGATTTCCTTGACTTCACTCACCGTATCTTCGAATTCAATCACCTCGGGATGGACATCCCGTCCCATCAGAACGAGATGCATTAGAGGAGGTCTGTGCCGAATGATCTCTAAGACCTCATCCAAGTCCACCAGCCGCAAGTGGAGAGCGTTGTTGATCGTGTCTAGGATGAGAATATCATACTGTCCCGATTCCATTTTCTCAAAGGTTAACCGAATCGCGTCTTGAGCATTCTGCCTGTGCTCTTTGAAAGGATAGGGATTGCCCTGAATCCCGCAGAACCCTTTCCCGGTGGGAATGATCTCCGCCTGGCAACCCATCTTCTTGACACCATCCCACTCACCTGCATAAAGATCGCCTTTCATGAATTGAATCATGCAGACCCTCATGTTGTGGCCACAGGCCCGGAGAACAATTCCTAAGGCGCTTGTGGTCTTCCCTTTGCCATTGCCAGTAATGACAACGATAAGCCCTCTTTCCTCCTTTGGAGTCAGGTGTGTTATTTCAACCATCCCATGTCTCCATGATGAATCCCATTAAAACCTGCGGCTACCCATATTCAATTTCATAGAATGGCACATTCGGTACTCCCTATTCTGCAATGTCATTAGACACGGACAGGGAGTTCGATGAGAAAAGTTGTCCCCTGCGGATCATTGTCTCGCACCCGAATGTATCCATAATGGTCAGCAACGATGGCGTTGACGATGGTGAGACCTAACCCTGTCCCGCTTTTCTTGGTGGAATAGTAAGGTTCGAAAAGCCTGCGTTTGTCTTCGTCGGGGATACCACAGCCATTGTCACTCACCTCCAAGCGAACCATCTGCAATTTCGAATCGTAACTCGTCTGAACCTTGATCTCTCCTTCTCTTCCGACAGCGGCGAGGCTATTCTTGATCAGGTTGATCATCACCCGTTTCATCTGATCCCGGTCGAGGTTGAAGACGGGAAGATCCTGGGGAATAAATTCGAAATGGATCTGCTTATGCGCCTCCTGAAAGAGGACCAGAGTTTCTTGAACGATCTCATTCAGATGATTGGGGGTAGGTTGGGAGGCTGGCATTCGAGCAAAATTAGAAAATTCATTGACCATTCCTTTCAGTTCCTCAACCTGTCTTACAATCGTCCGGGTGCATTCATCGAAGACGGTTCTATCCTCTTGAAGCTTTTCCAAGTACCGTTTCCTCAGCCGTTGCGCGGAGAGCTGGATCGGAGTCAAAGGATTCTTGATCTCATGGGCGATTCTGCGAGCTACTTCTCTCCATGCCGCCATCCTCTGGGCCTTGATCAGTTCGGTGAGGTCATCGAAGACGGCCACAATCCCCAGGGGGCCCCCCTCCTCATCTCTGAGGGCCGTCAGGTTGACCAAAAGGGAGAGGGACTTCCCCTTTAGATTGACGGTGAGTTGTTTTTCGATGGCTTCCTTCCGGGAGGACCTCAGTTCAGTTAGCAATTTCTCAATTTGCTCTACATATTCCTTTGCTAATACCTGAGAAAACCTCTTCCCCAAGGCTTCCTCTCCTCTGATCTCTAGCATCTGCTCCGCAGAGGTGTTGATCGTGGTTACCATCCCTTTCTCATCGATGGAGATTACCCCGGCCGCAACATTCTTCAAGACGATCTCCATATATTTCTTCCGCTGTTCCAACTCGGATCGGCTCACTTGGAGATCCCCTGTCATCTGATTAAAGGATTGGACAAGCATTCCGATTTCGTCCGAAGCTTTCAACGGAATCCGGAAGTTCAGATCGCCTTCCGCAATCCGATGGGTGGCCTCTGCCAACTCCTTGATGGGGATGGTGATATCCTTGGATAACCGCATACCAAACCAGGTGGCGGAGAAGAGGATGAGAAGGGTCACCATTAAAAGAGCCATCATATAGCTGAATTTGATGGGCCTTTTCAAGATCTTCAATTGTTTGTATTCCACGTAGGCCTGTGAGATCTTACGCATCTTGACCGTGAGGCTCTTTGGAATGAAATGCGAGGCTGCTACCACTCCAACCACCTCCCCCCCTTCTGAAGGATTGAAAATGGGGGCGATACCCGTGATCATCTCTCCTTCTCCTACCGGTAAGATCTTGGAAACCTCCTTTCCGGAAAACCCTGCCTCCAACAGGTCTTCCGGAAGAGGAAATGAAATGGCTTTGAGCATGGGGTCCGCTACACTCATCGTATCCCTTTCTCTTTGCAGAAATATCCCCAAGGTGCTGAGGTGGTATTCCTGTCGTTTCGCCTCAAGGCCCTCTCTCAAGGATCCCCTTCCCTTCTCTCCCTTGACCATTCCCTGCTCCCAGAGATGTTTACCGATTTGTTGAGCGGTCGAAACCATGTTGTTTGCAAAATCTCGGTAATAGGTCTGGGCAACCTCCAAGGATCCCTGAAGGGATTGCTCTACTTCGGCGCTGAACCAATGTTCAACGCTGCTCGTGATAAACCCTACGGCCACAAAGAAAAGGAGGATGGTCGGGGCGAGGGAAAGGCTGATGAAGGCCACCACAACTTTGGTCCTCAGTTTCGCCCCCAGGACCTTTCGCTTCCGCTCGAAGATCAGCTTCACCACATTTCGGATAACCAAGAAGATCAAAAGGAGGATTAGGATGATGTTGATATTGATCAAGCTGAAGATAATGATATTGTTGGCAATGGGGATCTTCCCTCCGACCTGAGGGAATTTCATCTCGATGGTGGTGAAGGTGACGATCAGGATGGAGATGATCCCGATGATGATCAACTCATTGCGGCGCCTTCTTTGGTCTGGGGAGAGTTCCTTCTTCATCATTGTCTAACTTCTCGGAATAGCCTGCTCATTCTCCCGATGCCTCTCTGGCAAAAGAGGGCGAGGGGGGCAATGCTAAGGTGGAAGGGGTTCGATATGCCAATCGGTTTCGAAATCCCACAGAGAGACAAAGAAGAGAAGATATTCTAGATGCAAGGGGAGCTTCACAGCATCCAGCTCCGCCTTGATGCGAAGTTGAGTGGAAGCCCCGGGTTTGAGGGGTGAAACGGGCAGAATCTCCGCGTCTTCGACTCTTGCCATCAGTTCTTTAGCCTTTTCAAAATCAGATGTCACCAGGGCGGCATCATTTTCTTCCGATGTCACGCGATACTCCAACCGAACGGGATCGTACTGAATACTGTGACGAAAATGGACCGAAGCCACCTTTCGATCCTTCCACCAACTTCTCTTCTGGTAGAGCCGGAGATTGAAGGTGAAAGCCGTCCCGATCCCATTCTGGATAGCCTCCTCCATCTTCGCCGTGAAGCAATTCTCCACAGAGAAACTAACTTTCCAGCCCCCGTTCGTCCCCATCACCCCGACGTCCTTGATGGATGCTTTTTGGGAAAAAGCTGGAAGGGGAAGGGCGTAGATCAGAAGGAAAATGAACCCTACGATCACCCATCCATTTTTGATACAAGCTCTCATAAAGGCTATTCAAAAACCATGAATCCTCAGTCTCAGCCGAAGAAATTTGAAATCTCCGGTTTCAAATTTGAAATCCTCACTGACAAAGGGTAAGGCGTTAGGGATTAGAGATAAAAACACTTACGACTTACACCTCACGCTCTCGCGGGTTTTCAAATTCGTGCTTCGAATTTAGGATCCGTAGCAAAAATGTAATCTCCCCGATCTCAAGATATTGTGAGGGAAAAGGAGGGGAGCCTCCGAAGGCGACCATAAGCCGAGTTCTGTATCCCTCTCCTCCCGTCCAGTGGACAGGTCCGTGAGGATGATGGTCATTTATCTAGGATCCTGATTGCTCAGCACCTCGAGCGACCTCACCCGTCCCGCCTTCGTCCCGCCTAATAGCAGGACAAATTCGAATGGGCTTTTCTCATCCCCTGTCCTAGACGGGGGAAGCGGGACCTATTTGGTCTTGCTCCGGGTGGGGTTTACCTAGCTACCCCGATCGCTCAGGGTACTGGTGAGCTCTTACCTCACCTTTTCACCCTTATCCCACTTTAGCGGGACGGTATCTTTTCTGTGGCACTTTCCTTATCCCCGAATCTTGCAGAATTCGAGGACAGTCCGAATTACGGACCACCCTGCCCTGCGGAGCTCGGACTTTCCTCCCCTCTCTCATCCCGCAAAGCGGGATATCATGAGGAGCGACCATCGGTTCGCCTTCGGCTCTCCCCTCCTCCTTTTTCCTTTTCGATTCTCCTGCGGATTGCTTGATTGGCCAATCGGTCTGCTTCATCATTTTGTTCCCTTGGGATACCTTGGATCTCAAAGAAGGAAAACTCATTCAGATTCTGCATCACAGCTCTGTGAAGGGGCTTCAACTTCAGATCTTTCACCCGATAGACCCCTTTCACCTGCCTTTCGATCAATTCCGAATCAGTGAAGATATGGACGGACGCTCCTTTCAGTCTCTTTGCTTCCCTCAACCCTAAAAGAAGAGCCCAATATTCTGCCTCGTTGTTCGTCTTTTGGCCGAGATATCGGCTCGTCTTCAAAAGCGTCCTTCCCACGCCGTTCCTAATCCAAATCCCGGCCCCTGCCCTTCCCGGATTTCCCTTAGAAGCTCCATCAATATGGATGAACAGCTGCAGATCCTCCTGGACTGGAAACCCTATTCCGAGGCCCTTCATTTCGTGTTTCCGCCTCCCTCCCAATAAAGAATTCGGTTACAGTTGGGACACCGAATGAGGGCATTATTCTTTTGAACCTCGATAAACATCTGAGGTGGAACGTTTACAAAACAGCCTTGGCAGGTTTCGTTTCTTACGGTGACTACCCCCAAACCCTCTCTCTTCGCCTTCAAAGCGCTGTAGAGTCTGGAGAGCTGGGATTCGAGCTGTTTAGAAACGACCTCCCTGCGCTCCATCTCTCTTTTCCAGATCGCATCGTCCTCGGCCATCCTTTCCTGAAGCCCTTTTCTCTCCACTTCAATCTTCCCGAGGGTGATGCCCATTTCCTTTTCCCGCTTCGAAAGATCTTTCTTGAGTTCGTCGATTTCATCCAAGACCTGGAGAATTTCCTCTTCTTCTCTGCTACATGCCCTCTTGAGTGTATCAATCTCGTTCAAGAGCGCCTGATACTCTTTGTTCGTCTTCACTTCGAACATCTTCCCTTCGACTCGCTTGATCTTGTCCTGCTCCAAATTAAGACGGCCCTCTCTCTGCTTCCGTTCCTTTTCTAACAGCTCGATCTTCTCTTTCTCCTTCTGAATTCGTTCCTTCTCGGTATTCTGTTTCTCCTCCAGCTTCTTGATCTCTTTGGGATACCGTTCCCGTGCTTCCTTGATATTCTTAAGGGAGAGATCGATTCTTTGAAGTTCCCAAAGTAGTTCCAGTTGTTCCTTCAACGTTTGCCTCCTATTTGATAACAGAGCTCCAAAAAACGGCTACGCGCCCTCTTGATGACAGAGATTTTTGGACTTCTTCAGAGATCTCGATAACGATCTCTTCCTGTCGCTTGGGCGCAACGGTTTTTCCATTGCCAATGAGGTCCAAACAAAAAAGAGTGCACCGAACGGGGCGCACTCTTTTTTGCATCCAACCTCCGTGAGCGCTTACTTTTTTCTTCGGCCTCCATCGGATCGTCCCCCTGTTTCAAATGGGCCCACCTGGGTTCGAACCAGGGACCTACCGGTTATGAGCCGGTAGCTCTTCCAGCTGAGCTATGGGCCCGCCCTCTTCATTCACATTATAGTCTTTCGTACGGGGCTGTCAACCCTCATCCGATTTTCTGTAATGAGAAGATCAGGTCTCAATAAAACTTTTCAACTTCTTCGCCCGGCTGGGATGCCGTAATTTCCTCAATGCCTTCGCTTCGATCTGTCGGATTCTTTCTCGAGTGACATCAAAATCCTGCCCTACCTCTTCCAAAGTATGGTCGTATTTCTCCCCAATACCAAACCGCATCCTCAAGACACGTTCTTCGCGGGGGGTGAGACTAGAAAGAACCTTTCGGGTCTGTTCAGACAGATTAGCGCTGATCACCGCCTCTTGAGGTGAGATGACTGCTTTGTCTTCGATGAAATCCCCCAAGTGGCTGTCTTCCTCCTCACCGATGGGCGTCTCAAGAGAGATGGGTTCTTTGGCAATCTTTAGCACTTTTCTCACTTTGTCCAAAGGCATCTCCATCTTTTCACCGATCTCTTCCGGAGTTGGCTCCCGACCAATCTCTTGGACGAGGTACCTCGACGTCCGGATCAGTTTATTGATCGTCTCAATCATGTGCACTGGAATCCGAATGGTACGCGCCTGATCGGCAATGGCCCGGGTAATGGCTTGACGTATCCACCACGTCGCATAGGTACTGAATTTGTAGCCTCGTTGGTACTCAAATTTATCCACGGCTTTCATCAAGCCAATATTTCCCTCTTGGATGAGATCTAAGAATTGAAGCCCCCGATTGGTATACTTCTTGGCAATGGAGACAACCAATCTCAAGTTCGCCTTCACCAGTTCACTCTTAGCCTCCATGGCCTTTGTCTCTCCATCCACAATGGCCTTCACCGCTGTCTTCAATTTCTCGGCAGATAGACCACATTCTGCCTCCACACGTCCAATCTTCCGACAGGCATTCGTTGTAGATCGATCGATCTCCTGTAGATCGGCCTTACTCAACCTCCGATTTCGAATAGGGGCTCTCCCACCGAGTGTCTTTGCCTTCATCTTCCTTAGACAGGCCCGCGCCTCTCTGACAGCAAGCCCCCATTTCTCTTCGATCTTCCTGATCTCGCTTTCCCCTTTTTCTACACGGGTCAGCATCTGCTTCATCTTCTGGACAATCTTATTAATCTGGCTGTCTCTCAAATTCATCTGTTTGAAGGATCCAAAGATCTCTGCCTGTCTCTTCTTAACCTGTGCATGAATCTTCTTTCTCGGAACCCTTTTATTTTTCAAAACCCGTCTCAGCCCTTCATCACTTCGCCGAATCCGCTCGATCAAATCCAAAATCTTCTCCCTCTGGAACTGCTCTTCTTCAACATTCGTTTCCTCTTCGTCGATTTCGTTGGTCACCTCCCGGATCTCAACCTTTCCTGCCTTGATCGCTCCACCGAGATTAATAACCTCTTTGACAGCCATGGGGCAGTTCAAGACAACACTGAGCACTTCTCTATTCCCGCTCTCGATCCTCTTTGCAATCTCAACTTCTCCCTCCCGCGTGAGAAGAGAAACCGACCCCATCTCCCGAAGATACATCCGCACGGGATCCGTCGCCTTGCCGAAGGCCTCTATGTCCAACTCATCGGCCTCATCCTCATCCTTTTCCAGGGACTTCTCTTCTTCCTCCTTTAATCCTTGGAGATCGTCCACCACATCGATGTCCATTTCGTCAAACATCATGAGGACGTCATCGATTTGATCGGAAGAAACGATATCGTTGGGAGGAATTCCATTGACCTCATCGAACGCCAAGAACCCTTTTTCCCCTCCCATGGAGATCAATTGCTCGACCTCTTTGATCTTCCTTCCCTTCGCCATGGACCACTCCCCTCACTCTTTCCGAAAGCTGTCTTTTTGAAGAACCCTCTCCCTCTTTGCCAATTGCTGGTGTTCCTCTAGAAGAGAATCGAGGCTTCTGCCCCCTTGCTGTTTCTCCGCTTCTTTGATCCTTTTGAGCGACTCGCTTCTTTCTTTTCTTAATTTCTTCTTACGAATCTTTTGAAGACAGTCCTGCAAGATCTTTCCCAGATCTCCTCCCTCCAACCCGCTCGCCTGAAAGACAAACTCGGACAACCTTTTCCCGAGATCCTCTTCCAAAAATCCCAACATCTCCGCCACATCGAGCCTCCTCTTCTTCTGGTAAAGGCTTTGAAGTTCCTCGCCTATTCTCCGCAGGACCGGGCTTTCAAACTCCTCAAGAATCCCCTCATCCGAAACTATCGGAATCAGTTCAGGATGGTGAACCATGAGGCGAACCACCATCTCTTCCGACTTAGGAGAACTCTTGTCGATGAATCGTTCCTTGAGATCCTCCGAGACCTTGAGGCGTGACCGAGGAGGAGACTCGAGCATCTCGTACAGGAAGGCCTCCTGGAGATCCAACCTCTCGGCTAGAACCTTCAAATAGAAGTCCCTGCGAATCTTCTCTGGAATCTTGCCGATCAAGGCAACCCCTTCCTGAGCGGCTTTCACTTTGCCTTCGATGGATTTCACATCGTGGGTCTTCATCAACCCTTCGAAAAAGAAATCGATCAGGGGAACCGCCATGGCAACCCTTTTCTCAAAATCTCCCACTTTCCACTTTCTTAGGAACCCATCAGGGTCTTCCCCTTCTGGAAGGGCGATTGTCTTTCCCACGACTCCTTCTTCCAAGAAAAGGGGAAGAGAACGAAGAGTGGCTTGGATTCCCGCAGGATCAGCGTCAAACACAGTAATGAGATTTTTTGTATATCTTCTTAGAGTACGAATATGTTGAGTCGTCAGCGCCGTTCCCAATGTGGCGACACTATGCTTCATTCCATATTGGTGAAGGGTCAGCAGATCGAAGTAGCCTTCGGCAATTATAACACAATCCTTCTCCGGGGCGTACCGCTTAGCCACGTGGAGACCATAAAGGATCTCGCCCTTGTGATAGATGCTCGATTCGGAAGAATTAAGGTATTTCGGTTGTCCCTCTTTGATCAATCTTCCGCCGAATCCGACGACCCGGCGTTGAAGGTCAAAGATGGGAAAGAGGACCCTTCCCCGGAAGGAGTCGTACCAACCCGTGGAGTCGAGTCTCGGACCCTCTCGTAGAGTCCGGTCTCCGACCTTCTTCTGTGGAAAAACCAACCCCAGCTCCCGCGCCATCTCCAGAGGAACTCCCCTTTCCCGGAGATGCTGCACCAGTCCATCCCAACGCTCGAGAGAACACCCCAATCGGTGTTCCTCAATAATTTCCTGGCTAATTCCCCTCTGAGAAAGATACCTCCTTCCCTCCTCCCCTTCTTTCCGTCTTGTAAGGAGATCGCTAAAATACTGTGATGCTGTCTCGTTGATCTGGAAGAGGACCTCCCTCTTGGCCATCTCCTTTTTCTGGGACAGAGAGAGTTCTCGAGAAGGAAGCTTCACCCCGTAGCGCCTGGCCAGTTCCTCGGCTGCCTGGGGAAATGAAAAATGTCCCACCTTCATCAGAAATGCGAAGACATTTCCCCCTTCGCCGCATCCAAAACAGTGAAAAACCTGCTTCTCCTCATTGACCATGAAGGAAGGGGTTTTTTCGGAATGGAATGGGCACAGTCCCTTATAATTCTTTCCAGCCTTTTTGAGGCTTACATAGTCTGAAACCACCTCTAAGATGCTGGATCGATCTCGAATCTCTGAAATCTTCTCCTCTGGAAGAAATCCATTTGACAACGGCCTACCTCAGCTCGACGACCGTAATCCCACGGCCACCTCTTATCCCCTCTCCAAGATTAAAACTCTTAACCCCTTGGTGGCCCTGTAAGTATTTGCCGATCGCGTCTCGCAACCTTCCAGAACCAATCCCGTGGACAATATGAACTTTCTCCCATCCTTGAAAGAGGGCTTGATCGATGAATTTGTCGACCTTTGGAATGGCATCCTCCACAGTCAGGCCGATGACATTCAATTGAGACGGAGCGTCTTGATCATTCCTTTGTGGTGAAGGCTTGGTTTTTGGAATCTCCATGTTTCGTTCCTCTTGCAGCGTCGAGTCTACCACTTCCCCATCGGTCACCTTCACAATGTCGGAGAGAGAGGTCCTCACTCTTGCTTTTTCTGTCATCACCTCCACCTCTTTCAACGGCTCTTCCACACCCGTCAGAATCCCATAGCTCCCCAGGCTCAGAATTTTAACATGTCCCCCAACCTTCAAGCCACCCAATACCGCAGGAGTCTCCTTCCTCTTGATCGAAGGAAAAGAGCTCTCCTTTATGGCTTGGATTTCTCTCCGTGAAGCATTCAAGTGGCCTGCCTTCGAATGAGATTTCTGGTCCTTCTGCAGCTGGATCCATTCCTTCAGCTCCCTTTCAACCTTCTGAACCGCCTTTCTCGCCTTTTCGTCCGCCTGAGAGAAGATCTCTTCCCTCCTCCTCTTTATTCCGTCCAGGAGCTCTTTCAGTCTCTGACGTTGCACCCTCACTTCTTCCTTCAATCTGAGAAATTCCAGCCTCTCCTTTTCCGTATCCGTCTTCAACCGTTCTAAGGTCTCCAGAGCTCGTCTGACATCGTACTCTCCACCTTCCCGGTGATGACCGGCCATTTCGAGAACCTTTTCCGAGATACCCAGTCTCTCGGCGACTAGAAAGGCGTTGCTCAAACCAGACGACCCATAGGAGAGAGTATATTTCGGTTCTAAGGTTTCCTCATCGAACTCGACGGCCACATTCTCGACATCCGGATGAAGGTATCCATAGACTTTGAGACGATCGAAATGAGTGGTGACCACAACCGAGGCCCTACGCTCCCTGAATAGATCCAAGAAGCCCAGGGCCAGGGCACAGCCTTCCGAGGCATGGGTTCCCACTCCCAGTTCATCCAAGAGGATCAGGGAATGGGATCCCGCTTTTCCCAGGATTTGATCCACGTGAAGGAGATGACTGGAGAAGGTGCTCAGATTCTCCCCGATACTTTGTTCATCTCCGATCACCGCGAGGATATCCTCAAAGATCCCTACCTCGCTTCCTTCCGCCACAGGGATGGGAAGGCCGCATTGAACCATCAGGGTGAGAAGCCCCAGCGTCTTCAAGGCAACGGTCTTCCCACCCGCATTCGCTCCGCTCAGGATGAGGATTCGGGTCCCATTTCTCATCCGGAGATGAACCGGAACGACTTGGCCACCTCTCTGAAGTGCAAGAAGTGGATTTCGCGCTTCCCTCATGTCGATTCTTCCATCTTGATTCAAGATGGGCTGGACACCTTTTAAGAGGATGGTAAGCTTTGCCATCGCATAAAGAAGGTCCAATTCTCCCAAGATCTCAGAATCTCTCCCTAGGTTTTCTCTCTCATCTCTCACCTTCTCTGAAAGATCTGCCAAGATCCGATATTCCTCCTCCTTTTCCTCTCCTATGAGGATATTGATCTCATTGTTTAAGGAAACTACCTGAAGGGGTTCGAAGAAAAACGTCATTCGGCTTTGGGATTGATCGTGGATGATTCCTTCCATCTGATGTTTGTGTTCGGATTTGATGAGAAGGACATATCGCCCATTCCTTAAGGTAATCAACTGCTCTTGGAAGATCGGCTGGAGCTCCTCCTGACGGAGGAGATGCTCAAGCATCCCCTTCGCCTTTTCTCTGATCTGTCCCATTCGATGTCTGATGTCCGAAAGGGTGGGGGTTGCCCGATCCAAAATCTCGCCTTTCGTATTGATGGCCTGCAAAATCTCTTTTTCAAGGGCTTTTAGGGAAGACAGTTTCGAAACCCTATCTTGGAGGTGACTCGCGGGGAAAACCCTCACTTTTTGAAAGAATCGCTTGAGCCCTTTGGACAATTCCATTTGGTCATAAAGGTCGAGGAGTTCCTGAACATCTAAGACGGACCCTTCAACCTCCAGTCTCCCCATAGTTCCACGAATGTCCTTCAATCCTCCGATGGGAAGGTCTCCGACGGTTTCCAGAATTTCTTTCAGTTCAAGAACTTCGGCTAATCTCGATTGGATAAAGGTAACGTCTCTGGAGGGTCTCAACGCTTCGCAACGCGTTCGACCTAAAGGGGAGATGGAAAACTCTTTCAATATCTCTACTAGACGATAGAATTCTAAAACCTTGAGGGAACGATCATCCATAAAACGTGACAAGAAGGAAATGGGTTATTGCAAAGAGGGGGAAATCATGGGGAAAGCCTTTCCTTTACCAGCTGATTGATCAGTTTCCCATCGGCCTTCCCCCCTAACTTGGGTATGACGGATTTCATCACCTTGCCTAAGTCTTTTGAAGATGAGGCTTGAGTTTCCTCAATGCTCTGATCGATGATCCTCAGAATTTCTTCTCGACTGATGGGTTGAGGCAAGAATGATCTCAAGATCTCTATCTCTTTTTCCTCCTTCTCTACCAAATCGGCCCGCCCGCCCGCTCGAAATTGCTCGACGGACTCCTCAGCCTTCCTTACCAGTCCCTGGATCACCTTGATAATGCCTTCATCGGTCAACTCGCCTCTCTGTTCAATCTCCTTGTTTTTCACAGCTGAGCGAATCATCCGGATGGTAGAGAGTCTTAATTTCTCATTGGATTTCATCGCCTGCTTCATTTCCTGAACCAGCTTCTCTTCCAAGCTCATCCGTTATCCCCTCTCCGTCATCTTCCGCATTCTTTTCATCGCCCTTTTCTTAGCAGCCAGTGCTTTTTTCTTTCTTTTTATGCTGGGCTTCTCATAATGTTCCCTCTTCCGGATCTCGGAAAGTATCCCGGTCTTTTCGACTTGTTTCTTGAAACGTCTGAGGGCATTCTCAAACGATTCGTTTTCCTTTATTTTAACGCCTGGCATCCATTTTCCCCCTCCTTCCATGAGCTATTTTTAAATATTAAATTATATAATCTTTTGCAATAAAGTCAAATATTTTTTATAGTTTCCCTTGACAAAGGACTTCTACTTCCTTAATCTATTTCTTACACAAAAAACCCACCCGATCCTCCACAGGGAAACCTTGATGAAGCAAATTGAGAGAGAAAGAGAAATGATTAGGGAGGCTGCTGCGAAAACCGCCCAAAGAATCGTTCTTCCGAGAGCCGCGGAGATCGATGCGACTGGAGAATTTCCTGGGGACTTGGTCGAGACTTTTGGTAAACAAGGATTTCTTTCCATTATCGTTCCTGAAGAGTATGGAGGAACCAACGGCGACATCATCGCTTTCTGCTCCGCTATCGAGGAGATTGCAAAAGTCTGCGGGTCCTCCGCTCTCCTGATTCTTGCTCAGGGCACAGGAACTTTGCCGATCTTGATGGCAGGCACCCCATCCCAACAGGGAAGCTACCTCATCCCCATTTCCGAAAAGAACCATCTGATCGCATTTGCGCTAACGGAACCGGAGGCAGGGTCCGATGCGACGTCCATCGAGACAAGAGCCGAAAAGAGGGGAACGGATTATATTCTCAACGGTCGGAAATGCTTCATCATGAATGGAAGCGTTGCCCAACTCTATGTGGTCTTTGCTGCTACTGATCCTGAAGGGAGAGCAAGAAGGACCTCTGCTTTCGTCGTCGAGCAGGGAACCTCCGGCCTAAGTTTCGGCCGAAAAGAGGAGAAGATTGGGATGAGGGGGTTGACGACAGCGGATGTCATCTTTGAAAACTGTCGCATACCTCAAGAAAACCGCCTAGGAAAAGAAGGAGACGGATCGACGATCGCCGTGAATACGCTCCATATGTCGAGAGTGGCCTTGGGGGCTCTCGCTGTGGGCATTGCCAAAGGAGCCCTCGACTTCACCATCCGTTATGCCACTGAGCGAATACAGTTTGGAAAGACGATTGCCTCATTTCAAGGAATCCAGTTCATGATTGCTGATATGGCCACTCAGGTAGAAGCTGCCCGAGCGTTAGTTTACCAAACAGCAGCTTGTATGGATACCCGTCCAGAGGAAATAGAGAAGCTCTCAGCCATCACAAAATCCTTTGCTTCTGATGTTGCCATGAGAGTGACCACTGATGCTGTCCAGATTCTCGGGGGATACGGGTACATGAAGGATTATCCTGTTGAAAGGATGATGCGCGATGCCAAGGTGACACAGGTTTATGACGGGCCCAATCAGATACAACGCTTGATGATTGCCCACCAATTGATCAAAGGTTGATTTCCTGAAGAAAGACTTCAATCCCGCGTCTGGCGGGGTAGGATTCAGGGATGGAAAGAAATGACGAAAGAATGAAAACCCGAACCCTGAGAGAACAAATACCCGAACCCCTGAGAAGCTGTGAAAAAATCGAAAACATGGATCAAACTGCAAGGACGGGGGGATCGGAGAAGATTTGGAGCGCAACCTTTAAAATATGAAGCACCATGCTGTAACCCCGCTTAACCCCGTATCTTTATTGCAACGGTGGGTGACCCTTGACCTCAACGAGCGCATTCTGAAGCTTCGGAAATCCACCCGTCCTTGCGGGACGAAGGCTGACAAAACTGCTTTTTCCCACCTCCTGACCGTCCCGGCTGAGCTCGTCGTCCGCCCTCGAATCCTTGAGTCCTCAATCCTGCCAAGGGCGGGATTGGGTGAAGGTTCGGAAGCACACTCTGCTGTCTTTCCAACGTAACCACTGGTTTAAGTCGCTATAGTGAAGGTAGATGGATATGTTTCATCAGCCTCCCCAGGCCGAGACCAATAGCACCTTCCGCCTTCCCCTCCTCCCTATTTTTGCCGCGTACACCATCGGAATCTATTTTGGTCATTTCGATCTCCCTTTCTCTTCCGAAGGATTGATCCTTTCTCTGCTCACATCCCTGGCTTTGTGGGCTATTCTTGTGATAACGAAAAGGACCCGATTGGGTTCTTGGGTTGCTTTTGTCCTCTTCTTCCTTTTTGGATTCATTTCGATCCATATCTACATTCATCCAGAGCACCCCGCTTCCCACATCTCACGTTTTACTGGTACCGATCGAATCACATTGCAGGGAATTCTCGATCGTCCTCCTCAGACTGCTCAGGGAAGAACCCAGCTATTCATCCAATCCGAGAACGTCATTTTGTCCAACCGTTGCATCCCCGTCGAAGGGACCCTCCTTCTCTTTCATAAGGGAGAGCATGTACCATTTCATTTAGGAGATCGCCTCCGGTTTATGTGTAAACTTTACTCCCGACATGGATTTCGCAATCCAGGCGGATTCTCCTATGAACGTCATCTCGCCTTTGAACGAGTTCATACCATTGGATTCTTGTCTGATGAGAACCTGCTAATCAAGGTCGGAGAAGGATTCAAGAATCCACTCTTCCTCCGGATAGAGGGTTGGAGGGATCACATTCGGGATTTTCTGGAAAAGAAAGCTGAGCCTCCATGCTCCAGTATTTTCAAGGCCCTCGTATTAGGGGAACAGGGAAATATTCCAGAGGAGGTGAAGGAATATTTTGCCCTTACAGGGACCGCTCATCTTCTGGCAATTTCTGGAGATCAATTCGGAATTGTTGCCATCCTTTCTTTCTCCTTCCTGATTTGGATTCTGAGGCGTTCAGAATCCCTTCTCCTATATATTTCCGTCAGAAAATTGGCGGCCGGGCTGACCATTCCCTGCATCGTTCTCTATGCCTTCATCGCAGGTGGAGGAACCTCTGTGATCCGGGCAGCAATCATGGTGGTCACATTTCTCCTATCCATCCTGTTTGATCGGGAGAGAAACCTGCTTCACACACTCGCTCTGGCTGCCTTTCTTATCCTCCTCTTCTCACCCCCCTCTCTTTTCGATGTTTCCTTTCAACTTTCCTTCCTCGCTGTCCTTTCGATTCTCTACATAGTGCCCCGAATCCTCGAAGGGCTAAGAAAGGATGAGCGCTCTCTCCCTTCAGGACCCACTTGGAAGAAAAAAATCTGGCAATATAACAAAATCTCATTGCTCGTCACCGCGGTGGCGACTTTTGGAACAGCACCCTTTGTTGCGCTTCATTTCAATCGACTCTCTCCCATCGGATTGGTGTCCAATCTTTTCGTCATCCCTTGGGTGGGATTCGTCATTGTCCCTTTAAGCCTCAGCGCCTCTATCTTCTCTTTCTTCCTTTCCTCCGTAGCCACCTTCTTGATCCACATCAATGGCTCCATTACTCTGGCCCTTCTCAGAGTCTTAGCCTTCTTCTCGTCTTTCCCTTTCGCTTCATTCTTCATCTCTACCCCGACGACTCTTGAAATAATCCTCTTTTACTTTCTCCTTTTCCTGGCCATCCACCTCAAGAAACGAAAAGTGTCCCGCCACGTGTTTGTAGGACTCTGTGTGGTTCTTGTCTTGGATTTAGCATTTTGGGATTTGAAGGGTCTGCTTCAGAAAGATCTTACCCTGACCTTTATCGATGTGGGGCAGGGAGACTCCATCCTCATTGAATTTCCAAAGGGAAAAAGAATGCTGATCGACGGAGGGGGTCTTCATGAAGATCGTTTTGACATTGGAAAGAACGTGATCGCTCCCTTTCTGTGGAAGAAAAAGATCCACAGAATTGACTATCTCGTCCTCACCCACCCTGATCCAGATCATCTCAAAGGCCTGAACTTCATCGCCTTGCACTTCTCGATCGGTCAATTTTGGGATGGCGGTCTTCGTGGGGATTCAGAAGCCTATTTCCAACTGGCACAGACTCTGTCAAGTAAGAAGACGGACAGATTCTCTTTGAGCGAAAAGACCCCAGTACAAATGATCGATGGTGTTCAGATCACTTTTCTCAACCCTCCAGGAAACATTGCACCGAACAGAGTAGGTCGGAATATCTCTTTCTTCAACAACCACTCCCTGGTCATGAAACTTCAGTTTAGAAACATAAACGTACTCCTGGCGGGGGATATCGAAAAGGAAGTGGAAGATAGACTCACGAGAGAGGGATGCTCACTCAGGGCTGACATTCTGAAGATTCCCCATCACGGAAGCGCCTCATCGAGTACTCCGCAATTTCTGGAAAGCGTGAAGCCCACTTATGCTATTCTCAGTGTTGGGGAACGAAATATCGGCCGACTCCCCCATCCCGAGGTGTTGAAACGATATGAACGCCTGGGCACTAAGGTATTTCGAACTGACAGAAACGGGGCAATCACAGTGGTCACGGATGGAGAAAAAATTGAAGTGAGACCTTTTCATAACTAAATTCACCCCGCACCCCGTAAAGCCTCGTTATTTCCCGGCCTCGCTTCGCGAAGCGGGGCAGGCAGAACGGGGATAAGCGGGTGCATCAAAATATCCACCCTACACCTTATCGAATGTGCGGGGTCCGCTTAAAAGAAAGCTCCGCATTTTAACACGGAGTGCGGGGTTTACTTTTTTGTCTTCAAACAAACGATGGAAATCCGCGAATTAGGGACATATGACACGGACACGTTATTTTCTATGTATTTTTCCTATGTAGTTTTCCGTTGACTTTTCCATATAAATTCAATAGATTCAAAATAAAATTAAGGCTATCCACCAAAAATCTTTCACCCGTTGGATGAACATATGAAGCAAATAGAGAGCACACATTTAGTCAAACTAATATATTCTAAATCATTGCTGTCCAAATTAGCTGAGAATCCGGTATCCTCCTGTTGAATTTATTGGCTTTTTGGACAAGGTTTTTGATCTTCGAAAATCAGGTTCCTTCATAAATGCTGTCCGAATTAGGCTAGATTGAATTTCAATTGTTCCGGTTCATAGGGGACAGGTAAGACCTCAAACGGGTGATTTAACCAGGCCCAGAGGTCCCGATGAGTAAAGAGATTCATCCGTAAAAGGGCAACCAGATTCGAAAGGGACCAGTTGAATTTAGACCGAAGCTGCAGGAACTTAAGGATCAACATAGCAATCAATGCTGTCCAAATCTGAATCTTCACGGCATTGGGACTGGTTCCCACAAAGGTCTTGATTTTGAGATTCTGCTTCAAGTGTTTAAAAAAGATTTCAATCTCCCAACGATCTTTGTAGATGGCAGCAATCGTGGTGGCCGCCAAGTCGAAGTAATTGGTCACAAAGACCAGGATCTGTCCTGTTTCTGGATCCACAACTTCGATCCGTCGCAAGGGATAAGGGCACTTCTCGATGGCCTTAGGCCCTCTGAGTTCGATCAACTCATCTTTGAGCACATAACGGTGCTGAGGAACTTGTCTGTCTCCGACTACCTCGTACAAAGCATTGTCTTTCATGCGGGTGACAAAATAAACTTTTTGGGAACACCATCGGCCCCAAAGAGTATAATCGGTATAGCCCCGGTCATCGGCAACGATGGTTCCGGGGGAAAAGTGCAACTCTCTGGCGATCTTCACATCCGCCACCTTCCCCTCGCTGAGGACGGCAAACTCAGGCAGGTATCCATCGTGATCTAGGAGCAGATGCAATTTGATCGCCCCCTTGGTCCTTCGGAAATGGGCCCAGTTAAACATGCTCAGACACAGGTCGATGGTGGTCGAATCAAGGCTGACCAGTTTGTTCTTGAATCGGAACTTCTTTCTCCCTCCTCCCTGAATGCGACAGCGTTCCAGGAGTTGAAGGAAGATCTTTTGATAGAGTTGCCAGGAACGATGCTCGTTAGCATAGGCCAGGGTGGAGCGACAGGGAGCGGTGATACCCAGATGTTTGAGCTTCCCCTCACAGCTTCTCAGACCCCCGCTAATCTCCCGAAGGGAATGAGCTCGACCCAGTTGGCAGAAGAGCATGGCCACAAACTGTCCCCAACAAGTAAAACCTCGGGCATGGCGTTCGGCTTTTGTTTCTCTCACTGCTTGCTGGAACTCGATTCGAGAAAACAGTTGTAGGAGTTGACTAAATATGCTACAAAATCGATTCATAGGTGGCCCTCCTTTAGTTGTGAGATTGTTCTGGCTGAATCAATCTATCACATAACCAAAGGAAGGGCCTATTTTTTTAAAAAGTTAATTTGGACAAGACTGATTCTAAATATTACCCGTCTATAGTAAAATTTTGAAAAACAATATCTGAGGGTCGGTGAAAACAATTAAAAGGACAAATAACGAGATATGAAAATATGCTACCAAATAGTCTTTCCGTACGGGAGCTTTGGGAGGATCCATCATGTTAACTCATTTAAGTGTACGCAACTTCAAGCGTTTCGACAAGATCCAAATTGAACTAGGGAGCCCAGTTGTGTTAATAGGCCCGAACAACTCTGGGAAGACTACAGCACTACAAGCCCTAGCATTGTGGGAAATCGGATTGCGACGTTGGAATGAAAAACGCAGCGGGAAACAGGCTCCGGAGAAACGTCCTGGCGTAACCATAAGCCGTCGTGATTTAATCGCCATACCGGTCCCCAATGCCAATCTTCTTTGGCGTGATCTACATGTGCGAGATGTACAACGGGTAAATGGCAGCCCACGAACCAAGAATATTCGCATTGAAATTGTTGTTGAAGGCGTTACCGAAGATCAGGCTTGGCAATGCGGACTGGAATTTGACTATGCCAATGAAGAATCACTCTACTGCCGTCCATTGGGGAAATCAAACGAAAAAAGTGATAAAAGGATGCCCGTACCGGAGCAAGCGGGAAAACAGCGCTTTGCTTTTTTACCCCCCATGTCTGGCTTGGCAGCAATTGAACCTAAATGGGAATTAGGACGGATCAATGTTCTGATTGGGGAAGGGCAAACAGCCCAAGTGCTACGTAACTTATGTTATCAGATCTCGCAGGAATCACCAGATCGCTGGCGAGAGGTATGCGATTATATCTCCGCTCTATTTGGTGTTGAGTTGGATGAACCCAAGTACATTAGCGAGCGGGGCGAAATAATCATGACTTACCAAGAGCCAACCAACATTAAGCTGGATCTTTCAGCCTCCGGACGGGGCTTACAGCAAATTCTATTACTATTAGCTTATCTCTATGCTAACCCCGGATCTGTCTTGTTGCTGGATGAACCGGATGCCCATTTGGAGATCCTGCGACAACGACAAATCTATCAATTGCTGACCCAGGTAGCTTCCAAGATGGGGAGCCAGATAATCGCCGCCAGCCATTCGGAAGTGCTTTTGAACGAAGCAGCCGGACGTGATGTAGTGATTGCTTTTATCGGCAAGCCACATCGTATAGATGACCGTGGCAGCCAAGTACTTAAGGCATTAGCAGAGGTCGGATTTGATCAATATTACCAGGCAGAGCAGACTGGTTGGGCACTCTATCTGGAAGGTTCTACAGATTTAGCTATTTTGAGGGCTTTCGCTCGTAGATTAAAACACCAAGCCGCCCCATATCTGGAACGGCCTTTTGTACACTATGTAGCTAACCAACCTCAAAAAGCGCGTGATCATTTTTTTGCACTTCGTGAGGCAAAAAAAGATTTGGAAGGTCTGGCCATCTATGATCATCTGGATCGAGAACTACAACGACCACCAGGTTTACAAGAGATCATGTGGAACCGACACGAAATCGAGAACTATCTTTGTTTTCCTGAGGTCTTGTTGGCTTACGCTGATGCTTCAGCTGGAGGAGACCAAGACGGTCCTCTTTTTGCAGCTGCTAAAGCAGACAAGCGTCGATCTATTATGCAGGAGTGTATTGCCGACTTAGTGCCTCCAGTAGCTCTTCGCAACCGTAATGACCGCTGGTGGAGCGAAGTTAAGGCCAGCAATGATTTCTTGGAACGTCTGTTTGGAGCCTTTTTTGCCAAACTAAACTTGCCCAATCTCATGCGTAAGAGCGATTATTATGTGCTAGCTGAACTGGTGTCCGAAGATCTGATTGACCAGGAAGTGGTGGAGAAATTGGATTCCATTGTACAAATTGCTCAACGCGCCCATCCTCTGGAATCTTAAAATTGTACTTTTAGTGTTGCCATAGAAACAAGATGTTTTCCACATATTCAAATGCACGAAGAAATTTTCATTAGTATGAAGATTAAATAAGGGAAAACCACATGTCTAATACATTAGGCCCAAGCCCACAGAAGGTTTAAAATACGTTACTAAAGTCTTGCACTTTTCTAGGCTAATAAGTTTTCGAGGTAAATATAGAGAAAGCCTTGCTTAAATTCAACTTTCATTCTATTCAGTGCAACCGCAATATGTTTTAGCAAAATGTGCCTTCGTACCTGAAAGGCTAAAAGCCGGATAGATACATCTAGGGGAACCGTTTTATCTCTTAACCATTGGAGGATCTTCAGCAGGATTAAGATCCCATAGCTCAAAAGGACTAATGCCACATGACGCTGGATGGCTTGAGGATTTCGAACTTGATAATGTCCAAAGCCTAATCGTTGTTTCAGATCTTTGATCATCTGTTCAATCTTCCAGCGTTTGGCGTAATATTTAACGATATCCAAGGCAGAGAGGTGGAGATTCGTGGAAACAAGATAGGAGGCCTTCTTTCGTTTTTCTTTCACGACCACTACCGCTACCTTGCCCATGTTTCCAATCATGTTGATAAAATCAGGGGGAAATAGAAACCAAATCCCAAAGAGTCTGAGATCCTTGATTCCAATCGGCTTATGTAGTGCCATGACATCGATATTCCAGATGACAGCAATAAATCTGACCCTCGTATCGTACGTTATCTCGATAAAAAGGACGAGTGTCATCATGAGTGTATTGTTTGGCTATTTCATATTTAAGGAAAAAGGGTTGAAAGAGAGACTAACTGGGACCTCAATAATGGTTATCGGTGTCTTATCCATAGCATTATCATGATCTATTTGGGGATAGTACCTGCCACTGGGAGCTCCAAGAAATACTGCACACTCTCTTGATTGCAGGGATTTCTGGACTTTCTTGAAAACCTCGAGATCGTTTTTTGACAATTTGTTTGAAGAACGATATGTTTGAATAAAAGAGGGTTCAAGGATTTAGGGGTTCTAGTCCTTAAGGACAATGATCAAAAGGAGGTAAGATATGGATCTGAAGATTGAGCGCATGGAGATTCCCGAAGGCTGCAATGTCATTCTTGGCCAAACCCATTTTATCAAGACCGTTGAGGACCTTTACGAGATTATCGTCGGAGCTGTCCCCAGCGCTAAGTTCGGAATTGGATTCTGCGAAGCCTCGGGTCACTGTCTTGTCCGTGGGGAGGGGAATGATGAGGCATTGAAAGAAGTCGCCATGAGGAACGCCTTCAAGATGGCAGCGGGACATACCTTTGTTATCCTCCTGAAGGATGCCTTCCCCATCAACGTCCTTAATGCTGTAAAGATGTGTCAGGAGGTCTGTAACGTTTTCTGTGCCACAGCCAATCCACTGGAAGTAATCTTAGCCCAGTCCGAACAGGGCAGAGGAGTCTTAGGTGTCATTGACGGCTCCTCCTCAAAGGGAATAGAAAAAGAGGACGGAATTGCCTGGAGGAAGGACCTGTTGAGGAAATTTAAGTATAAGCTGTAAACCCAACAATAACCAAGGTCCGAACAGCAATAACCAAATAAGTAACGTTTCCTCCTCCCCTGTCAAGAGACTGCGTCGCAATTAGGGGAATGCCGTTTTTGTCATTCTGAACCCTTCGCCTCTGTCACCCTGAGTGAAACGAAGGGTCTCAGTCTTTGGCTCAGGGTTAACTCCGTGAAGAATCTCAGGGAATCAATAGATTACAAAAGATAGATTCTTCGGCTACTGCCTCAGAATGACATTTCAACACAGTGTCCAAAAGGGAGGGAGATATGCGATGGATTTCACTGGTCATGAAATCCTCATGCTCTACCCTTTGAGCATTGCCTGAAAAAACATGAAGCTGTCCCTCTCGAATGTCCTTAACTTGTTGAATTTTCATGGTTCATGGGCGATGAACCTTTCAGGAAAGATCACGAAGAAATATCTTTTAACATAACCCCAAAAGATCTCGGTCTAACAGGCGGGTTGGGGGAGAAAAAACTCATTTTCTAAATTAAATTCAAGGTGTTACGTCTTCTACCAACATCAAGTTAGGTCAGGGGCCCACATGAGTGTTTTATAACTTACTGGAATTATTAATTTTTTACTTGTGAAAAAAAATGTTTTGACCTCCAAGAGTAATGATATTATATTTATAATAGACTTAAAGTTGGGTAGAAGATTGCTACAGTGAATTTCAATATTTTTTATACTAAAAAGCATTTCCCACCCTCAAAAGGCCCGAAACAAAGTTAGTACAACACCAGGATGGAATTTCTCGGAGGCTAATGGACATGGACGAGATCAGTTATCAGAGATTTCTGACAGCAAGGATCTGTGATTTGGAGCTGGATGTCAATGAGAGCATGAGCCCGTTCTTCAAAAGACTGAAGAAGGAATTGAAAGAAAAACGAATCATCATGTGGCCCGACTTCTATTTTGGGAACGAGTGGGGATGTGTGAATAAGAAGATTTCAATTAGCATTCCTTTCTATCTAGCCACTCCTGAGCTAAAAGCCCTTGAGGGAGATGAAACAACGAATGAAAAGATGATGAAGATCCTGCGCCATGAAACCGGCCATGCCATCAATTATGCACATAAGTTATGGCAGCAAAAAGGTTGGAAAGATACCTTTGGAGATTTCAATAAGAAATATCGGGATGGCTACCTTTATCGGGTAAATCCCTGGTCAAAGAGCTACGTCCGACATCTCCACTACTTGGGTGATCCTCACTATGCTCAGAAGCATCCCGATGAGGATTGGGCAGAGACTTTCGCGATCTGGCTCGATCCTAGGTCCCACTGGGAAGTAAAATATCGAAACTGGCCGAATGCCTTAGAAAAACTCTACCGTGTCGATCTTCTCATGGAGGGAATCGCTGGAGAAGAACCATCGAATGCAAGAAAAAAACACGATGGGGTTTATTCCACAATTGAAGAAACCGTGACGGAGTGGTGGGGGTTAGATGGGGAGATTCTAGATCAAGAACTTCAGGAGTATCTCACCGACATGAATGAGCTTTTCACCAAACCAGAGAATGGGTGGAGGAATCTCCTCCCTGCGTGGAAGTTGATTCGGAAGTATGCACGATCTCTCACGGAGCAGGTCAGTCTCTGGATTTTAGGGTCAAATAAACATTCGGTTCGAAAAAGCCTTCGCCAGTGGGAAGCGATCTGCCGAAACGAATCGTTGGGTTACTTCCCCGAAGATGAAGAAAAGAAACTCATTGAACTGACCACTCTCCTCACCTACTATGTGGTAGATGGAGTCCACCATCTCCGTAACTGATTTTCCTCTATCTCAAGTTGCAATTTGTAGATTAAGAATTCGAAATCTGAAACGCATTTAGAGGATAACCGTTTTTTTAATCGTCCTGATGATCTCTTCAGGCTCGTCGATCAGCTGAAGGATATCTAAATCTGCGGGCGAGATCTTTCCCGCCTTTAAAACGACCTCTTTAATCCAGTCTAAAAGGCCCTTCCAATATTGAGATCCGACCAGGATTACTGGGAAAGGCTTGATCTTATGGGTTTGGATGAGCGTCACCGCTTCAAGCAGTTCATCCATTGTTCCAAAGCCACCGGGGAGGATAATGTAAGCCATCGCATACTTTACAAACAGCACCTTTCGTACAAAGAAGTAACGGAAACTCAAAGTGATGTTGGCGTAGGGGTTGGGCTTCTGTTCTAAAGGAAGTTCAATGTTGAGACCGATCGATTTCCCTCCAGCATCGGAAGCACCTTTGTTAGCAGCCTCCATGACACCAGGCCCTCCACCCGTGATGACGCTGAACCCATTCTGCGCGAGAAGCCGACCGATGATCTCTGCCTTCTGATAGACTTCATCTCCAGGTTTGATCCGCGTGGAGCCAAAGATGCTTGCGGCTGGATGACACCTGGAGAGGGCTTCGAACCCCTCAACAAATTCTGCCATGATGCGAAACAATCTCCAGGAGTCCTGCATTGTGATTTCGTCAATGACATACTGCTTTTCAGTCATGGCTCCTCCTTTTCCGTGTGATTCGTTAATCGTGAATTGTGGGTTGTATTCATTGAAAATTCAAGGATTTTATATTAGGAGAAAGAGAGTCTAAAGTCAATCCTCATGTTGAGAAGTTTGGAATTCGGAGTCATGAATTCGGAGTTTTCTGTTTGGAGTTTGGATTTGTTTCTTCTCCGAGCTCTTAACTCCGAACAATTGTTCAGAGAGGGTTTAGAAGAATGAGAGTGGAATTCTTAGGAGGGGTTCGAACGGTCACCGGTTCTGCCACCCTTTTGGAAAAGGGCTCATTAAGATGGTTGGTCGATTGCGGAATGTTCCAGGGTGGCAAGGAACTTGAGGAGAGAAATCGAAGCGTTGAATCTTACCGTCCGAGAGATCTCTCTTTTATCCTGCTTACTCACGCCCACATCGACCATAGCGGCCTGATCCCCAAACTGGTTAGAGAAGGATTTCAGGGGAAGGTGATCTGCACAAAGGCCACGCTCGATCTCTGTGAAGTGATGCTCAGAGACAGTGCACATATTCAGGAGATGGAAACGGAGTGGCAGAATCGTAAAAACAGGCGATCTGGAAGAAATGGGACAGATCCTCTCTATACGATACAAGATGTAGAAAAGAGCTTCCCATATTTTCAAACCATTGGCTATGATGAGGTGCTTTCCTTGACAGATGGGGTGAAGGTTCGGTTTCAAGACGCAGGACATATCTTAGGATCTGCCCTTATTGAACTCTGGATCGATGAAGGAGGGGTGGAGAAGAAACTGATCTTCTCAGGAGATTTGGGTAGCTCGGACCAACCGATCGTCAGGGACCCTTCTTGGGTGAAAGAGGGAGATGTTCTCTGGCTCGAATCGACCTACGGGAATCGGCTCCACAAATCGAGGGAAGAGACCCTACAGGAATTGCTAAAGATCGTTCGAGAGGCGATCGAGCATCAGGCCAAAGTCGTCATCCCTGCCTTTGCAGTGGAACGAACTCAAGATATCATCTACACCATTGGTCAGTTGCTCAGAAAGGGGTTGATCCCCTCGATCCCCGTCTATATCGATAGTCCGTTGGCGATTTCCGCCACCGAGATCTTCAAGAGGAACTCGGACTGTTTTGATCAAGAGACAAAGGCTCTCCTCATGGGAGGAGAAAATCCGTTAGAATTTCCCGAGCTCATCTACACACAAACGACGGAAGAATCGAAGGCGATCAATGAGGATACGAAATCAGGGATCATCGTCTCTGCCAGCGGGATGTGTGATACCGGAAGGATTCAACACCACCTAAAACATCACCTCTGGCGAGAAGAGTCCCATGTCGTTTTCATCGGTTACCAGGCAGAGGGGACGATTGGGAGGAGGATCGTCGATGGAGCGCAGACCGTCAGGCTCTTTGGAGAAGAGATTGCGGTAAGGGCCCATATTCACACCCTGGGAGGGTTTTCTGCCCACGCCGATCAGAAAGGCCTACTCGAATGGCTTTCCCATTTGAACAACCCCGAACTCGAGATCTTTGTCAACCACGGAGAAGAGAAGATTTCTCTGGAACTGAGTGAGCTCATCCGCCAAAGGTTCCATCTTAAGACGATCGTCCCTCAATGGAGGGAGAAGAGAGTTCTCTTCGGCCCCGAAGAGGCGAGAAAACCAGAAATGGTGATGCCTGAAAAGGGACCTTTGGAAGAGAAAAGAGAGGAGATTTCGCCATCTATAGAGTCATTGTCCACCCTCTTCAGGCATCTCGACAGAAATTATAAGAGACTTCGACGGAAGTTGAAAAAAGAGAGAGCGAGTGGAATGGAGTTTCAAGACCCACGCTGGTTGAAACAGTTGGGAGAGATCAACGAGAGGTTAGAGAGGTTGGAGTCAGAATTGGAATAAGAAAGAAAACAATGCTCTATCCTTCATGCTTGCTTGCATTGAGAACAATGCGGGCATCAAGTGCTACAGCCCCTTTCTCAAGCACCTTCACCGGGTTGACATCGACCCCATCAATTTCAGGAAAGTCGATCATCAACTCTGAGAGCCGGAGGAGATTTTCGACCAACGCGTGGATATCCGATGACCGTTCTCCTCGAACTCCCTTGAGGAGGTTGACAGCTCTTGATTCTGAAACCATCTCCTCAGCCTCGAACCGATTAATCGGAGCCACCCGGAGAGAGCTCTCTTTAAAGATTTCCACATAGATCCCCCCCAGACCGAAGAGGACGATGGGACCGAAGGAAGGGTCTCGTTTCGCCCCCAGAATGACTTCCTTACCCTGAGAAACCATCTTTTGAACGAGGATAGCGAACGGATCGCCTTGAGTTAATCTTTGGATCTTCTCATAGGCTTCTTCTGCCTCTGAAAGACCAGAGATATTTAGGATGACCCCCCCGACATCAGATTTGTGTGAGATCTTGGGAGAGATGATCTTGAGCGCGACTGGCTCTCCGATCCTATCTATCGTTTTCTCCAAGTCCTCTTTTCGATGAATGACCTGATAATCCGCCACCTGCATTCCATAAGCTGAAAGCACTTCGAAGGCCTCTGAAATAAGGAGATCCCTTTTTTCTCGATTTCCTTTTTGGAACAAGGACTGAACCCGGTCAAAATCCACAGAGAAGGTAGGAGGTTTCTCTCTCGAGATCGTCTGTTTCCGGTAGTGATCCCTCGAAACGGCCAATGCGGTTAACGCATCTTCAGGCTCCGTGAAGATGGGATAGTCAAGCGCTCTCTTGATAAAGGCCAATTCCTCCTCTTCCGCAAAGTAGCATAAGGCCACGGGTTTCTGATATCGAAAAGAGAGTTCCTTCACCTTCTGAATCAGGCTCCGGGAATGTTCCTTCTCCAAACCGGTTGCTCCATGTTGAAAGAGGATCCCATTGACAGCCTTGATCCGAAGAACCTGATCCAGGATCTTTGTGTAGAGATCGAAGTCAAACAGATCTCCTAAATCAAGGGGATTGGTGGGTTGAATCACCTTTGCTCTAAAGAAGCTGTGGATTCGATCCTGAAATTTCTTTGTTAAGGGAAAAAGATGAAACCCATGCCTCTCCGCAGAGTCTGCCGCGATGATGGCAATCCCTCCTGAACGGGAGAGTACGACTAAGCTATTTCCTTTCATCGGGGGAAGAGAAAGGATTTTTGCAGCATTGCCGAAGGCCCGAAAGTCTTTTGCTCTGATAATGTCTGCTTGTTTTAGGGCCGCTTCCACAACCCTATCGTCGTTGGCAAGGGCGGCCGTATGGAATTTTGCGATTTGTCTGCTTGCTTCTCCCGTATTGGCTTTGTGGAGGATAATGGGTTTAGGGGTGGAGCGTGCGATTTCCATCAATTCTCTCCCCCTTTCAAGACTCTCGAGGTAGACGCCGACGATCTCGGTCTGGGGATCCTGGATAAGGTATCTAAGGTAGTCAATCTCATTGAGATCCAGTTTGTTTCCTATGCTTACGATCTTGGCTATCCCTATGTTGGCACTGGAGAGAACGTTGACATAGCTCATGGAGACTCCGCCACTTTGAGCCAGGACGGAGACTCTCCCCT
>JBEKDJ010000005.1:0-35616 GCA_050014415.1 Thermodesulfobacteriota bacterium
GCCCCGGTCAGAAGTCATTTCGCGAATAAGCTTTCTCCCGGGTAAGGGAGGAAGGATTTCCGATTGCGTTGATTGTTAGGTCATGCAATGAAGATGGCTCCGATCGAAAGTATATGTAGGCGGACATATCCTCATGGTCTCGGTCAGGGTAAATTGGGATACCCGCTGAACATTCTCATCATGGGTCAATATATAGGCCTGGGCTTTGAGAGAAAAGGTCGCCAATAAAAAGATGACAATTACGGCCCCCAAGGTGATCGCAACGGATTGAGCGATTTCCCGGCTATTGAGTAAGTCATCTATCCATAGTGCGATTGCAAGCCATTCTAGGCCAATTGCAGGCATGAAATACCTCGGTTGGGCCACAATCAGGGCATGAATAAACATTTTTAAAAATACTGCTAAAACAATGACAAGAATTGACCACTTGCCCCTTATTAGACCGGAAAAACAAGAAGCCAGGAAAAGGGTGTGGATCACCACCATGCAGATATTGAGAATCGGTGATGCCCTTTGTATGAATAGATCACTCCGATGTTTGTACTCCAGCGGCAGGACGTTCAAAGCATTGAGGCTCCAATAGAAATTTGAGCGGTCAGGATGTCCGAAACAGTTCAAAACAGCACTCACAATCCGGATCAGGTGAAATTTAGGCCGCCGCAAAGCCTCTTTCAGAGCTAACCGATAAGATTCTGTCTGAAGTCTCTCTTTGTCCTTTAGCAAAGCAGGATCGATGGAAGCGATATAGGGGCTGGGATCTGTCCAGTAATTCAAACCGGCTCCCGGCACATAGGCACCAAGCATCGACTTGCCGCCATGCTCCGTCGTCAATGCAAACCGTTTTGTTGCGATGCCGCGCTGGCCGGCAATCAGCAGAAAAAGTAGGAGGATACCCACTGCCCAACAGACAAGATGCCGCTTCAGGCGTTTATCCCCTGTACCGAGCCCGGCAGAAACAAGGGCAACGGGCAAAAGGACCACGACCATTTCCTGACGAATAAATGTGCCGAGAGCAAAGAGGACAGCAGACCAGCAAGGATGTCCTCCGTCACGGGCCGCCAGGGAACGGACCGCAAGGGAAGACAATGCGACGGTTGGGATAAGGACCCAATTATCCTGCGCAATGACACCTGAAAAAACCATCTGTCCGGGCCATAAGGCCAAAAACAGTCCTGCAAGAATCCGGGCACGGAAACTCAGCACGCCATGCCATATTGCGTAGGGAAGGATGGGAACCAGTCCCGTAAGGATGGCCGTTGCCCAGCGCGCGGTCGTCTCCGGCGAAACAGGGAAAATGCGAAGGATCACTGAAAGGAGGGTGGGTAACCCGGCACTAAAAAATTCCCAGTACCATGTCCCTCTTGCAAATAAAGAGTCGCGTATAGCTATCGCGAAGTCAACGAGTCCTTTAAAGTCAGAAATGGGGTTTGTCGGGAACAGATTGATAAAGCCAACCCGAGGAAGGACGCCAAAGAGAATAATCAGGACGCCCCAAATGAATTCAGAGTGGCGCGCTGAATCCCCGGGAGCCATCTCATAAGCTGGAACAGGCCCACCCTTCATACAAACTTTATCCGTCTCGAAGCAAAGAATACCATTTTCAACAACAACCAGCCATGATTCCACCGGCTGATGTTGGTGGCGCCATATGAGCGTTCCCTGTACCGAATCGGCATCTCCACGATCTTCAGATTCAATTTTGCGGCGCCGAACAAAAGATCAAAATCACCAAAGGGATCGAAGTCGCCGAAGTAGTCCCTGTTCGCGACAATCATGTTGTAATGATGCTTCCACAAAACTTTTGTCCCGCACAGGGTGTCTTTAATCTTCTGTTCCAACAGCCAGGAAAAGGCCATACTGAAAAACTTATTCCCCAGGAGGTTGAAGAAACTCATTGCCTCTTTCTCCATGGGATAGACCAGCCGCACTCCGTTCACGAATTCGCCCTTGCCTGACCGAAGGACCTGATAAAAGCGAGGCAGGTCTTCCGGCGGTACCGTCAGGTCGGCATCCAGGATCATCAATACCTCTCCCCTGGCCTCGGCAAAACCTAATCGGACGGCATCCCCCTTTCCGGCGCCGGTTTGGCGGAGCAGCTGGCACTGCCATTCAGGGTGGGTTTCGATCGCCTGTTCTATGGCGCTATAGGTATCATCCTGAGAATGCCCTTCGACAAAGACAAGTTCGGTCCCCCGTCCCATCTGTGGAGTTCGTTCGAATATTTGGGAGATATTGCCTGCCTCATTTCGGGCAGGGATGATCACTGAAACAAGCGGTTCTTTAACTGAAGGTTCTAGAGATTGTCTTAGACGAGCGACAATAAAATGGGTGAGGGCAAGATGTTTGAACGGCCACAATTTCGCAAGATACCGATTACATAAATTGGAAAGCACCGGAGTCTTCAAAGGCCAAAGGATCTCCACCCGATGCCGTATCACTTCGAAATCTACAAGGCTTAACAAGTTGGCGATGTCATCCACCGTTAACCAGTTTTGATATAACGTCGGTTTAGCCATCCCCAGTCGCTTCACCAGGGCGAGGGGAAGCTCCCATAACCTGCTGTATGAATTGATGATAATCCGCGTACCGGGACCAGATAAAGAGGCAAGGCGCTCGAAAACGACCTGAAGATCCCATAAATCGTTCAGCACATCCGAGAGGATGATAATATCAAACTGCTCTTCGAGTTTCAGGTCGTGCGCATCGGCATGAATCAATCGAAGCTCGGGATGTTTCTGCCTGGCCCGTCTGATCATTTCCTCGGAAAAATCGACTCCCACGCCCACAGAAGGTTTCAGCGCCGATAAGAGATCGCCAGTCCCACACCCTATCTCCAGCACCCGCTGCCCGGGCGCCACAAGATACTGGTAGATTTCAATCAGGCGCTGGTGGTAGTAATCTCCCCAACTTCTCTCGCGATCTAATCCACGGGCGATGTTGTCCCAGTGAGCTATCCGTTCCTGACGGTATCGAAATTCAGGGTTTGCTTCCGCTTTCGGTATCGGTTCTATTTCTTTCTGACAGCTCAAATTCAAATCCCTCTTTCAATAGAAACTTCTAACGAACATATCGTATTTTCAAAGTTCTAATTCGCTGAAATTTTAGATTAATTTCTAATTCCCGGAAATATAGATCAACCTCTTAAGTACCGCCGGGATTAAGTTGAACCCGGATCTCCACTGGAGTGACCGCACCCCACACAGGTCCAGGGTTTGGTCGAACCGCAAGAAGATCGATGCGGACAGGCTTCCGCTCCCCAGATACTAAGTAGCCCAGAGGTATTTCAATATCGCCCGCAAACGCGGAATCTGCCGTGTCGTGTCTGAGGAGAACGGTATCAGCAGTAGTCACTTACAGAACAACTTTGTCAGAAGAACCACCTTTGTGGGAGCTATCTTTAACAACGAGCGAGTAGCTGCCACTTAGATACGGCTCAAACATGCAATTGGCGATCGCCCGATCTCCGGGCGAGGGGTCGTCTTTAAGGAGACGGAGCTGGGCTTGGGCTTCATTCAAATACTGCACTGTGCCTTCATTGACCATACATCGCATTTTCCCTGCAATCCAGGATCCATCAATAGAAGGAGTATGTCGGTAAGCTGTTAAAGCAAATTTGTAAGTTCGCTGTAACTTGTCGTGACGAATAACGTAGCTCCAAAAATACGGTTCGCTCCAGTTTATAATTCCAACAAACATTAATCCAACCAATAGAGAAGAACCGACTAGTCTCCACCCCTTCCGATTCTTCCCAAAAAGATTTATCGTTTGAACGATCACAATGGCCTCAAGTGCTGTACCCACGAGGAGAAACCTAGGCTGGATGACCGTAAGACCATGAAAAATAACCCTTATGACAGAACCTAAACCAACAAGTGTAATTGCCCACCATCCCTTATTAATTGTAACAACCATGCAAGTAAAGAAAAGGACGTACAATATGGGCTGATAAACTTTTACCACTTTTGTGAAGACATTGGATACCTTTTTAGCGATGGATTGTCGTTTTGATGGAATAATTTTGGAGTCATCTAACACAGACCAAGGAAGCTCCTCGCTGACTGAACCTGTTCCTTTATCGGCATTAGAAAGATTCCCAAATGTCCACCAGGTATCACCATCTCCAACTTTGAGATGGTAAATAATACTACCAATGATACGAATAATATGGAAGCCCGGACGATTCAATGCTTCTTTGAACGCAAGACGTAAGGCATCATCGTCAGTGATAATGGAATCAAAGGTGGAGGCAAAGGCCTGGTAGTCGATGTACCCGGTTAAGTGAGCACCAGGAGAAAAAGCACCGAGCAGCGAAGTTCCAGTGTGGGTGGTCGTGATCGCAAACCGGTCAGTGGCTTCCCAACGAACAATAGCCAATGCGACTAAGAACGAAAGAATGATTGCCCCTCCCAGAAAGAGACGACGCCGAGAATTGATGGTTAATGGTGTAAATCCGAGAGGAACGATTAAGAGAGGAATGTTGGTAATGAGTGTTTCCTGCCTAATACAGACAGCTAAGGCGAAAATAGCCCCTGACCAGATCGGATAACACGTACGAAGAACGCCAGCTCGAATAGTAAAACAAGCGAGAGCTATAGTGGGAAGCATGACAAGGTTATCTGTGAGGATGACACCACCGAATATTATCTGACCGGGCCAGAGAGAGAGTAGCAAGGAAATGATCACCCTGGCACGGAGTGACATGACATCTCGCAGAATCAAAAATGGAATAAGGGTTATCATTCCACAGGGCATGGAAAGAGTCCACCTGGCAGTAGATGCAATGAGTAGCTCGGTGGCCCCGAAAAAAGCAATGAAAGGCGATAAAAAGAGTGGAAGCCCGGGATTCCAGTGCGCCCAGAGCCAAAGGGATTTCGTTGAATGGTCGAGAGCCGAACCGTCGATGAACCTTCGGCTGAATTCGATGATTTCATACGCATCGATCATTGCCCTTGTCGGAAAGACTGTGATGAAGATTGCTCTTGCGGATAAACTTATTCCTAAAACGACAAATCCCCATACCAATTCATTTCGTGTGATAGAGCCGCTATTCATAGAATTTGGTATAATATTTAGGAATTCAGGTTTTTGGCTAGGATCTTCATCATTGTTGAATTTTGATTGAAATACTTGTTGATAATACGACGAAATGCGGCCTTTAAGTTCGTTTATATAAACGTTGCGCATAAATCTCATTATCAAACCAATGGCTATTATTAATAATCCGATGGATGTCCCAATTATCTGCTTGTACCCAAACCCCTCGAAACTTCCTATCCCAATAAAATCAGCAAAAAGGGATATCGATAAAACAATACTCCCAATAACTATTATTGGAAAACTCCATTTTTCCATCAATATTACCGTTGGTTCTGTATCGGTTCTATTTTATCCTAAATTGGGTGCGTTTCTAATTCCATGGATTTCCACCCTCACTGAAATGAAAAACAGAATGAATGAGTTTATATGTAATACAATGCTTCCTCCCATTCCCTTGCTGCGTGTTTTCCATATTCATTCATGTCTTGCGAGTATAGGCACAACAGCACGTAAAGTAATAAATACATTCGAAGTTTGTCCTTATTGAGATTTCAGTGGTGAAGATTATATCTCTCGCAACCAGGCATTGAACTGACCGCGGAAGATCACGGATGTTAAAATTCCTATTGATCCAAAAAGAACCTTGTCATACAATCTGGCGGTATTGGAGACGAAACTTTTCCTCTACATTTCCAAGGATACGCCCGTGGATTGTTCTGAGTATCTTAAAAACCAAAGTCTTCCTGTATCTCTTTCCTGTAAATCAAGGGTTGACCTTTGTTTAATGTTTTTCATTGTTCAAAGCTTTGTTAGTTTCAAAATTCAATTTACAAAACGTTTCCATACCTCTTTTGCCACTTTCCTCCTCTTACTATCTTCCGGAAACAATTTGTTCCTTACCTTGTAATAAGTCAGCAAAGCCTTCCAGCCATGTGAGTCATAGATACGATTTAGTTCAGCCTCAAGATTTGCTATGCGAACATCCCTTTCATCCACAGATGGAACGCTGCCCGTTGTGCTGTCCGTGGTGGCATTTGGCTGGCCTGAATCCATCGGCTCCCACCCCCCATAAAGAGGACACTCAGCACACACTGTGAGAGGCTCGTCGGTCAATAACGCCGCCCGCAACGTTTTATATTTCGACCCAGACCAAATTTCTTCGAAGCTCTGGACGCAAAGATCTCCATATGACGCCTCGATTCTGCAGCACGGCTGAACTTTACCGTCAACCCGCATGAACATGCGCTCCCAGGGCTCTTTGCAGGTCTTCCGCATGCCTTTGTAGGTGCCCGGGCTTGCAGGGTCGATGGCAACGGCATTGGGCGCCGAATTGGCTACCTCCCTTCTAGGAATTTGGGGTGGTAGGAAAAGGTTAATCCCCCACCTCCGGGCCTCCGCCTCAGACTCTGACACCCATTCCGCAATCAAAGGGTCACTCACCAACGACTGTCCACGAGTCAGGTTATACTCGACAAGTTCTGCTACTGCAACCATAGCCACTTCCAGCTCACCCGCCATCTTCACCACAGACGGAAGCTCGTGAATATTTTGGCGCATTGCCACGAATCTAAAACTCAATTCCGGGCTTTTTGTGCCAAGGCATTCCTTCGTTTTATTAATCAGGCGAATGTTTTCAAGGATTCTGTCCAGCTGTGCACGACGCCGGATCTTTTCGAATAGCTCAGGGCTAGCGGCATCAATAGAGAACCCAATGTGCTGAACCCCAGCACGGATAATTTTTTCGACGTTCCGCGGTGTAAACATCATTCCGTTCGTGTGGAACATGACCCGACAACCCACGCGAGTCACCTTTTCCAACATCTCCATGAAGTTAGGGTGGAGTAATGTCTCCCCGTCGCCGTTCAGTTGAACCATCGGCCGGAAGTCCCGCAATATGGGCAGTAGCTTATGGAACAGATCCATTGGAAGGTCACGAGCGTCGTAGTTGCCGAGGTTATTTTCTTCGCTGGACCAACAATGAACGCACCTCAGGTTGCAACGCGTCGTAGTCTCGAGAATAAAAAGTTGGAGTGAAGGACGTTCTTCAGCCATTTCCATTTCCCCACATTAGAGATATTAAAAATGTTTCTATCCGTTACAAAACCAGCATTCCTCTGGAGTTATACCAGACCAGGATAAGCAATCAACGACAATTTACAACTTGGGGGAACCATCGCTGTTCTTTCCCATTATTTCTCTGATTGGACTTAATTTCTTTCCGCTTTTCCATCATTTGCCGAGGAGAACAAGTATCCTCAGATGTTTGGATGAATTCTCTCCCCGTGTCGATTGGACACATTATTTTTTCTGAATAAGTATTTTCCAGTTTTGCGAATAAAAACACTCGATATCCCTCTTTTGCATCTGTTTAACGCATTGAGCGATATACTGTTTAAACATTTTCTTTAGTTTCTCTTTCATCTCCACAGGGACAGGTAAATTTTCTACTTTAGATTCGAAACTATTTTCTATCTCTTTCCTAAATAAAGTGTCTAGTTCTATAAAATCTATGTTCTCAGTTGAAAGTGTTTGGGTAACAAAATACGCTTCTGGGAAGGAAGAAATATAACAATCAAGGTCATGATAGTCAGCAACCAAATAGTCGCCGGCCCGTAGATATCTAAAATACGTTATTGCATCTTCTTTCTCGAATAATGTAATGCCGAATAACCCGAAATGAGGGTCAGAGATGACATTTTTCACGTGATATCGATTGGGGATCTCCAAATAGAGGTGCCCGCGACCCGCTAAAAGAGTTTTCAGATTTTCGAGTGTTCTTGGAAGATCTAAAACGTGTTCCAAAACATCGGTACAGGTAATGAGATCAAATTTTCTTTCCCTTAGATTCGCGGGGAGCGGTTCATATATATTCTGCTGAAGAACATGATCGGGGTTAACCTTGTTCTCCATGAGGTTCAATTTACATAATTCTATTAACCTCTCATTAATTTCTATCCCTAAATAAGGCCGACAACCCCGCTTGGCAAAGGCAACGAGGTAACCACCGTAGGCTGTGCCAATATCTAAATAGGATTTATCCCTAAATTGGATATACGGCGACAGGAAGTGAGCTAATGCGTCTCCCCGATCATTCGTGGTCAATGCATAATTCACATATGTTTCATACATGGGAGAGCCTTTCCCATCTTCATACGTTTTCAAAACAGCCTTTCTAAATGAGTTCTTTTCCAATTCAAGAGAGGAAGGTCTCGTCCGTTCTATCTCTTGATGGGACTGTTGCAGCTTCTGCCCTGCGAGTTCTTCGAGGACCTTCAGGTATTTCTCTATAACCCTGTCAGCGGAATAGATTGCCTCTACCGTAACCCTTCCGTTTCCAATAAGACGGCCCCTCTCAGGGATGGATTCAAGAAGAGTTTCAATTTTACCAATCGCTTCCGGGGTATTATTCACCTCGTACAGAAAACCATTCTGGCCCTCTTCAATGATCTCTTGAAATCCTCCCACCCGTGAAGCCACGACCGGGCAATGGCAGGCCATCGCTTCAATCGCGGTCATCCCGAAAGGTTCGAGGACCGATGTCGTGACAAGGCACCCTCCGCTCGCACCCATGAGGGAATAAGCCCCCGGCATCCGGTCATATTGGAGGTATGGAACCCATTTCAGGCAATCGATGAGATTCAGCCGCTTCACCATGGCCAAGAAGTCCTTTTTAACAACATCCTCAGCATTATACCCACCAATGATAAAGAAGAGGATATCATTCCTCTTCTCGGAAAGAGATGAGGCAACCTCCAGAAAGTGTTTCCAGTTTTTCTCCTTCTCCAGTCTTCCTACCCATCCAATCACCTTCTTGTTTAATTTATTTTTAGGTTCTCTGAACCGGAACACTTCTGTATTTATGGGGTTAGGAATAACGTGGATAGGAATGCCAGTTTTTCCAAATCTGCCTATCTCTTTGTAAATCAATTCCTTTTCAAACTGGGAGGGAGTGATAATGGCCTTTGTCTCGGTCTCACCAATATCCGTAAGATACCGCAAGATATTAAGATTGTTCGTATGGACTTCTGTGACAAGAATCCCCTTAAAATGACTCCTCCTTAAAACAGGGTAGATTTGAGGTGTATCGATAGGAATGACAAAATCAAATCCTCCTTCATCAATAATTCGCCTTAGCTCATCCTCCCTGTTCTCATAATGGATATTTTCGAACCCTTCGAACATCTTCGATCCACCCAGATCATTCAGGAAAACGACATGCGGGAAAATTCCCTTTTTATGGAATGCGGAGAGTCTGTTTCTCAGTACGGTTTCGACTCCACCCAAAGTGCAGAATTGATAGATAAAAAGAATCTTCATTGGCTCTTTATCCAATTCCCTTCAGGATATCCCTTGACAAATCAACCCGATCGATCTCATCCAAGACTTGATCCACCCTCTTCTCCCATGTATTTTTTTGGATAAAACTTTCCGCTTCCTTTTGATTGAAAGGCGTCTTCTTAGCTATCACGATGGCTTCTTCAAAATCATCTCGGCTGCAAGGAAATACTCCAGGAATTCCTTGGAGATGTGGCATATTCGTTGCTACGACCGGGAGTCCTAAGAATAAGTACTCATAAAGTTTTATCGGGTCTACAGCTTGCGTCAATTTTCCTTCCTTGAATGGGATAATGGCAAGATCCCAAGAACGGGCATAGGAACGAAGATCCTCGTGTTCCACTCTTCCCCAAAACTTAACGTTTTCAGGAAGCTTAAGCCCGGAAGGTTCTCCATAGCCAATAATGTGAAAAAACCAATCCTTTTTTCTGGAGGCTGTCTTTAACACCAGATCCCAGTCAAACCAGGATTCTGTTAAATATCCAAAATAACCGATGGTCAGGTTTCCCTTTTCAATGATTTTCCTTTCTCTTTGATTTTGTTGTAAGGCGATTACATCCACTCCATTTGGAATGATTGGGACATATACGGCTCCCATCTGCTTTAACTTTTCCGCCAAGATCGAATTGGTCGCGATGGTTAAATTAGCGTTGTGAACAAGATACTTCTCAACAGCAGGATCGTACCAGACCGCCTGACCTACCCTGGCAAATTCTTCCCAATCGTCGACACAATCGTAAACTGTCACAAAGGAATGAGCATTGGCGATATTAATCTTTTCAAAAAGGAAAGAGTCGGGAAATTCAATTAAGAAGATCTTTTTCAACCCATTGGGTGAAAAGGAGAAGAGCCTCTTCTCAATCTTTGAAAATTCATCGATGGGGATAGATAAGATCAGAGGATCTGAAGATTCTACAATCTCTTGTTTCCGATCCCACCGCCAATAAAAAAATATTATTGGAATACCCCTTCGGGATAATTCTTTTGTTAACCATGTCGATCTCTGTCCCCTACTCTCCATATAGGGATCCGTCGTATAGATGACGAATAACTTCTGACAGTCCCTCTTCTTGATAGAGTCTAAAAAGTTCTCTATTTCCTCTTGGGCCAAGAGGTTTGCGGTGGAGGACGAAGAGAAAGGTTGTTCGAATCTTTCTCTATCCGGGAAAACCTTGTCAAAAAAAAACCTCCGGTATCGAAAACGATACTTTTCCCTTATTTTCTTTGGAATAACCTCGTGAATCCTTTTTAGAAGTCTAAAGAACCGCCCCCGTATTCTCTCAGTAATGCTTAGTCTGCGAATAACATAATCTAACTGCTGCTTTATGGAAATGAGCTGCTCTCTCATCTCCTTGGCTTGCTGATCGGCCCTGCTCTCGAGTTCCTTGATCCTCTTGATAGGCTCATCGAGCTTCCTCTTTTGTTCTCTGACCAACCCTTCCAGAAAAGATCCCCTCTCCCTTTCTCTCTCCAAAACCAGGGGAATAAATTCCTTTTCATACTGATGGATAATCTGGTCCCAAGTGTAATGAGAAATAACTTTTCTTCTACCGTCTTTGGCTTTCTCCTTCCATTCCCCTCGGTTCCCATAAATGTTGAGCATTGCTTCGATTAACTCTGACGAATTTTTGGGAAAGTCGAGATGAGAATAATATTCCAAATCCGGTCCGCTCAGTTGAAATAGGTCTTCACAACAGTTCTCGATCAGAATGCCTATATCCTGATTCTCAATCAACTCCTCTGCTCCACCGACTTTCGTTAGAACAAGAGGGAGACCGTGGTACATCGCTTCTAAAGTGGCAATTCCCCAACCCTCAATAAGAGAGGGCAGTACAAAGGCATTGGCGACTCGGTAATAGGGAGAAAGATTTTCCACAAGTCCGATGAACTTCAGAGAATTTCCTAGGTGATGCTCTTCCAACTTCTTTTGAATGAAAGAAAAATAATCCTCGTCCAGGACAGGGCCGAGAGAGATCAACTTGATTTTGGGGTGATTCTTTGAAATTTCTTTCATCACCGCTACAAGCAAGTTCTGCATCTTCGCCGGGGTGATTGCGCCAACATGAAGGAAGATAAAATCCTCTTCGTCAAATTCGAAGACTTTACGATCCAGCTTTTCTTGGATGGATTCCTCTTTGAATCGCTCGAGATCGATCCCGTCAGGAATGATTTCGACACGACTTCGTTCAATATTAAAACGATACTCAAAGAAGGAGGCCACCTGTTTGGAAACGGCAACATATTTTGAAACGTACTGGTCAGTTACTCTGAATTCATCCAATATCCCCCCTGAGTACCAACCATAGAGGTTGTGAAGAACCGAAGTGAAAGGGATTCCATATTGTTGGGCAATCGCAGAGCCAAAGAAAGAATAGTGCGAATTCACGAGATCGATCTGATACCGATGAAGAACCTCAATGTACTCCTTTTCCTTCTCCTTCCCTAGAATCTCCACAAGTATTCCTCTTTTCTTCAGCCGATTTGCTATGTGACCTCCCCTTTCAATACAAACGACTATAGGACGAAAGAGAACAGGATCGAGATGAGTGGCGATAGCATAAATAGCTTCCTCCATTCCCCCGCTATCAAGAGAAGGGGTCTCAATTAATATGCTTATCCTTCGATCATCCTTTTCCAATGGCTTCAGTCCAAACTCTTCTCTCGCTTCTTCTTGAGGATCAGAGAGACTCGTCTGCAATCCGATCAGAGACTGCCCTCGATCTTTGTAAATTTGGGAGATGGGAATCAGGGCAGGAATGCCACTTCTCTCCATATAAGAGGCCAATTTCTCGTAGGCTTCAGCATAAGCAAGAGTATCTTTTCTGTGTCGAAGGCTTGGAAAGATGTCTTCAATGGCAAGATCTTTATAGGCCTTTAATAAAACCTTTGTGCGCTCCAGTTCCGTTTCAGGAGTTGCCTGATAAGTCGAATTTTCACCGTGCCATCGATATTTCAGGAGAGGCTTCTTGATCAGTCTAAGATCATTGTATCTTAAAATCCTCATCCACATATCATAGTCCTGGGCAGTCTTGAGAGATTCATCGAAATGGCCTGCCCTCCTGAAACATTCCATCTTGATAAGCGCACTGGGAGCAGAGAGAAAATCTCTTTCAAAGAGGGCAGGAAAGATTTCTTCTTTTGTCTCGTATGGGACGATCGCCCATTGAGCTGCAGGATCATCTTTGATCTCTCTGCCTTCGGCATCAACAAGCTGTGGGTAAGCAAAAACCAGGCCCAAGCCTGGATCTTCTTCAAAGTTCTTCAGTTGGGTCTCTAACTTTTCAGGGAAGAAGGCATCATCCGACGGAAGAAAATTGAAGTATTTCCCTCTGGCAAGTTCAAGGCCTCGATTAAGGGTAGCGCTCAGTCCCCGGTTCTCTTGTGAATAATACCGGATTCTTTCATCCCTAAATTTAAGGATCTCAGCCTCTGTGTTGTCACTGGAACCGTCGTTGATGATGATCAGCTCGAAATCCTCAAAGGTCTGATCGAGAACGCTCTGAATCGCCTCTCCGATATACTTCTCATGATTATAGGCGGGGATAATTACGCTTGCTTTGGGGTTCTTCATGGCTGATGACGTCCTCTGAATCCATCCTCCCTTTCCAATGAGGACTAAAATGAATCCCATGACCGGATGGAAAGTAAAGGTTTATTTAAGAACTGTTCACTACAGATTCAAGATCATGCTTAGGGTCGATCGTTAAAAAATCTGACCTTTTTTATTCCTGATCGCACGCTTTCTGTGACATCAACAAATCTCTTCTCTTCTGGTAAAAATTCAAAAAAAATTGCCTTTTCATCTCTCACGATTTCATCCCCCTTGGGGAAATTGCAGTAAAAATAGGCCAAATCCCCAACCACTGAAGGAAACAAATCCTTCCCTCCGCTCGTATTCAACAAGGGCTGCATCTCTATCTTGTGGATATCTTCTCTCAATACGAAATTATACCAAGGGGGCTTCTCAGTAAAAAATAGACAGTGAATGAATTTGGAACCTTTGGGGGCGATGGACTTCAGCATCCCATCGCCAAATTCGCGAAAATGGCTGTGCATTTGGGTGTTGAGGAAGTAAATCTTGCTGCCCGCATCAACGGATGGCGATTCGTAAACGGCTTTCACGGCAAGCTCGACCAATCGCCGTTCTTCGCCGTTCGTTAATTCTCTCCATTTCTGACCGAGGGAAAAAGAAGACAGAAAATACGAAAAAGCAATGAACAAGAAAGCGGAAAAGACCAGGGCAAAATAGATCCGGCTGAGTTTTCGATACCCAATAAGTTCGAAAAGAAGACTGAGCGAGCTGCTTAAAAAGATCAGGCATCCCAGAAGAGCAAGGTAATAAAATCTCCCTTCCGCAATGAGAAAAAAAGAGAATGCCTCCGTTGTGACGAGCGTCGAAAGACCTATCACCGGGGCCATGAGGAACCCTGCCATTCCGATGATCCCAAAAGAGAAGAGAAAGAGATGCCACGGGATGGGCTTTTTCCCCCGGAGGAATAAGTAGACGACGAAAAGAATCAGCAGAAACCAGGCCAGAAAAAATGCTTTGACAAAATCCCCCATCATCGAAGGACGGGCATGCCATAAAAACAGATCCGGCATGAAGCGTACCCATTTCGACAAACCATTCCATAAGGAGGCCAAGATTCCCTCTCTGAAGAAATCGCTGGATGCAACTTTCAAGAAGGAGGACCGTATCACATATAGGAAAAAACCTGTGAGGTAATAGGGTGATAGCAGGAGAATCCATTGGGACCGGCGATCCTTCGACTCACGCCTTGGAAAGGTAAACAGAACGAGCGTGATCAGCATCGGGAGGATATAGGAGATTTCTTTGCTTAATATTGCCAAGATACTACTCACCACTGAACAGACAATATAGCCCTTACGTTCAGTGGCAAGGAATCTGGAAAAGAGATAGATCGTTAAAAGAATAAACATCGTCGCCACTAAATCAAACCGGCTTGCCAAGGAAGTTGAAATCGCAACAGGATGGATCAAGAAAAAGAGGGCGGAGCATAAGACAATGAAAGGCCTCCTATCGACCCACTCGCGTAGGAGCAAGTAGAACAAGAAGGTAGTTAGAACGTGCAAGAAGGGACTGAAAAGATTGTGAAGGATCGGGTTCAATCCGAAGAGCTGGTAAGGGAGCCAGTAGGAGAGCATGCCCAGGGGCCTGTAATAAAAACCCCCGGGAAAATAATTTTGAATAAAAAAATAGAGGGGATGACCCACATAGCGGTTGACGCAAAGCAGGGGGAAATCATCCCAATAAAAAAAACTGGTGAGGGTCGGAGAAAAGACCACGGCACCGATGAATAGAAAGAGAAAGAAAACGTAACTCGTTTTCATACACTACCCATTACATCCGCTTTTTCGCCACAATCACAACTTCATCGTCTCTCGCCCACATTTTATTAACGGCCTCAGAAAACTTTTCCATCTTTTGATTGAATTCTTCAATCTTCCTATTTAGCTGCAGAAGAGGAATTTCTGCCCTGTCATCCCTATGGCCCCAAAACCCCTTCCAACGCGAATCTCCTTGAAGTGCTGAAATCGGCTCGAGACGAGGTGTCTCCAAGAGATTGGGGGTCTCCTCTTCATTGGAGGTTACCACACTTAATCCATAATGTTGGCAGACTGACGCGATCAAGTTTCCCGTATAGAACCTTACATGTTCCGGATCCCTCCAGAAGCCGAAGAGGTGGAGTCTGATGGATCCTGGATTGGGCAAAACGAACACGAGGACTCCCCCTGGATCTAACCCATTTGCAATCAATTCGATCAACCGAACCACACGGTCGAAGGGAATATGTTCTAAGAAATGGGAACAGAAAATGCCGTCATAACTCTCCCCTGCCCTTTCTAAATGTTCGAATATGTCAGCCTGAATGACGTCTAAATTCTTTAGACGGGCTTTCATAACAATTTGTTCATCCCGATCCACTCCCATGGCCTGGATCCCTGCCTCTTTCAACAATTCCAAGAAAACCCCGGGACCGCAGGCCAGATCCAGAACCCGTTTGCAGTCTTTAAAAAAACGGACTCGAGGCAGTTGAAGCATCCGGATGTATTCACTGTCCATCAAGCGGGATTCATAGTCAGAATAGCTGAACGGTTTCATCCCCTCTTCCTGACGACTCTTTTATAGATCTCTTCCAAATCTGAGGCATGCTCTGCCATCGACTTCACCTTAGGCATCTTCAAAGCCATTTTTTGGAGAAGTCCCGGTTCGTCGACAAACCGGAGCATACGGTCTCTCAATTCCCTTATGTTCCCTGGTTCAAAGAGAAGTCCGTTTTCCCCTTCTTGGATCGCCTCGGGAATGGCACCGATTCTTGAGCCAATGACAGGCAAACCCATGCTGTTGGCTTCTCTAATGATGAACGAAAAGGATTCCGGACAGATCGATGGCAAGACCGCGACATCCTGGTCTTTTAAAGCCTCCGAAAGGTTCTCCCTCCTAAAAGGACCTCGAAAATCGATAGAGAATCCGTTTGCCTGTGTTTTTAGCTGATCATAATAGGTTTCAGTCCACGGATTTCTACTCCCGTAGATCGTCAAGGTGGCTTTCCCTTGAGGAAGGCCCTTGAAGGCATCGACCAGGAGGTGAAGCCCTTTGAGGGGAAGGATATTTCCAAAATAGCAGAACCGGACCTTCCCATTCATCTCTTTTCCCCGTCCATGACCCTTAATAGGAAGAATTCCCAGAGGAACAACTCTCAGCCTAGATTCTATGAAAGGGTAGTACTTCAAAAACTCCTTTCTAACAAAAGACGATGGGGCCAATAGGACATCTGGGATTTTCAAGATTTCGTACATGAAGCGGTACCGATGAAAGACTTCATACCCCTGTTCGCCAAGGAACTTAGGAGGAATGAAGAACCGTTTTGTCCATTTAACGAAAGAAAAGGGGAGGATCTCTCTATTCTTTAAGAAGAAGTTGGTCCTCACGTCCCTGGGCTTCAAACCATAAAAGTGACTCAAACACGATACACATTCTAATCCGTAGAGAGGACCCGGACAGAGGAGATTACCCTCTTTTAGGAGATGTGTTCGATGACAGAGGACGAAAAAATCATGGAGAGTTAAAACAACCGGAATCCCCTCTTCCTTTGCCAGTCGCAATAGGTGTGCGGAAAGGGCGATGAAATGTTGAAAATGGACGACGTCAGGTTTCTCCTGACTAAGTGTTTTTAGAAAGGCCTCGTCAAAGTAATGGTTGTCATAATAGATCCTGGGATCGGGGATTCGGGTGAGATTATTTACCACCCGGGTCACTTGCAGCCCGTTCACTTCATCACAAGAAGATAAGAATTCCTCTTTTTGGGGATCTTCTTCCCGGCAGAAGATGTGGATAGAATGATTCCTCTCTGTCAACGCCTTCGAGAGATAGAACGTATAGAGCTCGACGCCTGCATTTTCTTTCGGGGGAAGACCATGGCTTACTTGTAGAATCTTCATTTTTTCACGATTGAAGGTTGAAGAGAGAACCTTTCTCTTAATTTCAAGGGAATCTTCTCAAGGTGGGTTCCCAGCCAGAGTCCGCCAAATGCCGATAAATACCAAGAAGAGCTTGGGAAAAACCACCCTAAAAAACCCCACTTCTTCCCCTCTTCAGATTTGAAAAATCGAAAGTCGGCCTTTACCGAATCACGGGTCGCTGAAAAGATATCCTTAAATCGAGGAAATTCCTCTTTGCCGAATATCTCCTTCATCGCTCTCGCATGTTCGAAGTGCCGTCTGAAGTTTTTGATGGGTCGATAGTGGTGGGAATGGATGACAATAGAGTGAGGTACATAAACTGTTTTTAGCCCTGCTTCTAATACTCTCCGGGCCCAGTCTTGATCTTCAGCGAATTCGAGTCTTCTGAATGGGAATCTCCGCCAAACCTCCTTCCGAACACAAGAACTGGTATTGGAAAACCAAATAAAAGGATATTGGTTCTCCTCGTAGTCAGGATTGCCTATGGCTGAATTGACCCTCATCTCTTTTCCTGAAACCAGCTCGGTTTCAAGAATCTGCCTCTTTTCCATCAGGTGGCAGTTTCCTCTAGGCCGTTGGCTGCTAAAAGCGCCAGCGACGAGAGGATCCGATTTCAGCGGGTGCACCAGTCCTTCAAGCCATTTCCCGTCGAGGGGAGTTGCATCTTGGGTGAGATAGACGAGATATTCCCCTGTTGCCAATCGGGCCCCAAGGTTCCTCGTCTCTCCATGGTTGAATGTGGCGGAAGGAATCTCTTCTATGCGAACAGGGAATTTAGCCAATATCTCTTTGGTATTGTCAATCGAATCGGAGTCGATTGCAATGACCTCGAACGTTTCCTCGACCTCCTGAGCAAATACTTTTTCTAGTATCTCTTCAAGGTAGACATCCCCATTTTTGGTGAGAATGATGATTGAGATCATAGATAACTGGAATAGTGGAACAATGGAATGTGGGGGAAAAAGGGGAAAAGACCTGACTTAATTCATGGTTCCAGCATTCCAATATTCCATTTTCTTATTCTTCCTCACTCTTCGTCAAATCCTCAAATTGGATATCCAAGCCCAAAATCCCCCTGATCTCTCCCGTCTCGTTTCGAATCGGTCCGGAGACAGTAATACACAGAGCGCCCGTGATTTTCGATGAGTAAAGGTCAGTAACATGAGTCTTGCCATCCTTCAAAGGTTCAATGAACCAGGAGCGGTTTGCGTAGTTTTCTCCCACTCCCACGTGTTCATATTTGGATTGATCCACGGTCTGGCAAATATTCCTCGTGATCTTCGTTCCATGAATATCGACGACATAAGCAAATTGGATATAAGGAAACTCGTCCACCAGCGATTGCAGGACCGGCTCCATCTGGCCTGTATCCATCGACTTCATTCCGGTCTCTTCAATCACCCGCTCGATAATGTGAGCGGCCATCTCGTGAGCCCTCGCTTTCAGGATGTCGAACTCAGAGACAAAAACCTCCGGAAGATACTTCCGGGTTGCCTTTTCCATCTCCTGATCCGAAATAGTAGTCGTCCTCCCGTCCTCGTATTGTTTGGTGACCCACCGGTTAATCTTCGCCACCCCTGGATGGGTCTTTTCAATCCGGTCTTTGCCGGTCAGGGCAAAGTGGGAGTTGATCCATTGGGCAATCCCTGCCAATCCCGACTTATCGTTGACTGAAATGGAGATGGGTCGGTTGAGGATTTTGGCCGTGTTAAAAATATTGTAGATCTCCTCATTCTTCAACATCCCATCGGCATGAATGCCAGCGCTTGTTGCATTGAAATTGGCTCCAACAAAAGGCATATTGGCAGGGATGTGAGCCCCGATGACCCGTTCAAAATAGTTGCGAATTTCCGTAATCATCGCGGTATCCACACCATTGTTGTCGCCCGTGAGGCTAATGTATTCGATGACCAATCCTTCAATGGGCGAGTTTCCGGTGCGCTCTCCAAAGCCTAGCAGCGCTCCGTTCGCGGCCGAACAACCATAAAGCCATGCCGTTGTCGCATTAATCAGCCCCTGATAGAAATCGTTATGCCCATGCCATTCCAGATATTCGGAAGGAACTCCGGCATCGTCGACCATTGCGCGGACAATCTTGGGTACACTGCGGGGAAGGGCGGCTCCCGGATAGGTTACCCCATAGCCCAAAGTATCGCAGAGGCGGATCTTCACACGAAGACCGGCCTCCTCAGAAAGGCGCATGAGGTCTTGAGCAAAAGGAACGCAGAAGCCATAAATATCGGCTCGCGTGATATCCTCAAAATGGCATCGGGGGACGATGCCTAACTCCAGGGCAGCCAAGACAATCGAGAGGTACTCTCGCATCACAACCCTTCTGTTCTTCTTCAGCTTAAGAAAGATGTGGTAATCCGAAACAGAGGTGAGAATGCCTGTCTCCTTTAGGCCCATCTCCTTGACCAGTTTGAAATCCTCTTTCGAAGCACGAATCCATCCCGTGACCTCCGGGTATCGATAATTTCTCTCCAGACATTTCTGGGCAGCTTCCTTGTCTTTTTCACTATAAAGGAAAAATTCGGACTGCCGGATCACCCCATTGGCACCCCCTAACTTATGGAGCATATCGAAAAGCTCAACGATCTGCTCTACGGTATAAGGAGGCCTGGCCTGTTGTCCATCCCGAAACGTGGTATCCGTGATAAATATCTCTTCCGGGGGGTCGATAAAGACGAAACGGTTATCGAATTCTACCCGGGAGACCTCTTCATATGGGAAAACATGCCGATAAAGGTTCGGTTCCTGGACATCTAGGAGGGGAAATTGTCCTTTGACGGGCCTGCTTTGAAATGTTTTTTTCCTGGAAATTGTCATCTCTTCTCCTCGCTATGATCCTGCTCTTCTGGTTAGGGTTACGGCTACGAGGCATGTTTGGTCAAGGGTCAGGGGGTTAGGTAAATTCCCTAAAGCCGAACGACGTAACGGGCCCTGTGTCTAACATGGCACAGGACAGGCATCTCGTAGAGTCGAGTCTCCGACTTTACCCGTACCGTGAGACGAAACTACTTTCTAAACCTCAGCCTCAGCCTTGACCTTCTGTCTTAGACCTTTATCTCTTTTACCTTGATCCACAATTCGTCCAATTGCTTGGAATCCACTCTCGAAGGTGCATCCGTCATTAAACAGACAGCCTTCTGGGTCTTCGGAAAGGCGATGACATCCCGTATCGACTCCGAATGGGTGAGGATCATGATGAGTCGATCGAAACCAAAAGCGATCCCTCCGTGAGGCGGTGTTCCGTACCCGAGGGCGTCCAGTAAAAACCCAAACCTCTCTTTAGCTACTTCTTCGCCCATCCCCAATTTCTCAAAGACGAGGGATTGAACCTCTTCCATATGATTACGGATGCTTCCCCCTCCAATCTCAGACCCATTCAATACCATGTCGTACGCCTTGGCCTTGACCAATTCTGGATGCTCCCTCAATTTGGGAATATCCTCGTCCTTAGGAGCGGTAAAAGGGTGGTGAACGGCGACGAATCTTCCTTCTGCTTCATCGTACTCCAGGAGGGGAAAATCCAAGATCCACAAAAAGCGATAAACGTCCGGATCAATGAGTCTCAACTTCTGTGCGAGATGGAGACGAAGATTTGCCAAAGCCTGGTTGACCACCTTCGGTGCATCGGCAATGAAGAGGAGGAGATCATTCGGCACCGCCTCCAACTTCTCTTCCACTGCCTTCATCTCTTCCCTTGTAAGGAATCTCTGGACTGGGGATTGCCATCCGCTCTCGCTCACTTTGGCCGAGATCAATCCCTTGGCTCCGTAGGCATAGACAAAGTGGGTGAGGTTCTCGATCTCTTTGCGAGAAAAGCCTCCCCCTCCTTTCACATTGATGGCTTTGATGATTCCTTTCGCCTCCAAAGCATCTCTGAAGACTTTGAATGAGGAATCCTTCAATATCTGCGTGATATCTCTCAATTCCATTCCAAATCGGATATCCGGCTTATCCACTCCATATCGATTCATTGCCTCGTCGTAGGTCAAAATAGGGAATGGAAGTTCCAGAGTCATCCCCAGAATCTTCTCAAAGATGTGGGCCATCAATCCTTCCATCATTCTTTGAATATCGTGGACGGTGACAAAGGACATCTCGACATCAATCTGTGTAAACTCTGGCTGCCGATCGGACCGCAGATCTTCGTCCCGAAAGCACCGGACGATCTGAAAGTACCGATCAAACCCCGCAACCATAAGAATTTGCTTTAAAAGCTGCGGCGATTGGGGCAACGCATAGAAATGGCCTGGATTGAGACGGCTGGGGACCAAATAATCCCTTGCTCCCTCGGGGGTGCTCTTAAAGAGCATCGGCGTTTCGATCTCCAAAAACCCCAAACGATCGAAGTAGTTTCGAACCTCCTTGGCCACTTGATGGCGCAAAACCAAATTCCGCTGGAGCCTTGGTCGCCTCAAGTCCAAATATCGGTATTTCAGACGAGTCTCCTCTGCTACCTCCACCTTGTCTTCTATTGGAAATGGGGGGGTCTGAGCAACGTTGAGAATCCTTATCTCTTTCGCGAGGACCTCAATCTCTCCCGTCCCTAATTTTGGATTGGCTGTCCCCTCGGGTCTTAAGACCACGGTTCCTCCAACCCCCACTACATATTCATTTCGAAGGGATTGAGCTTTCGCATGGGCCTCTGAATTCGACTCTGGATTAAAGACCACCTGAACAATTCCTTGTCGATCTCTCAATTCAATAAAGATGAGACCTCCAAGATCTCTTCTCCGTTGAACCCAGCCCAGCAGGGTCACCTCACGATTCACATCCTTTTTGTTGAGATCCCCGCAATAATCAGTCCTTTTCAGGTCCCCTAAGAAATCGATCATATCTTGTGACTCGTCCATCGTGACTCGTGATTTGCGAAGATCGAGCGATGCACTGACATGATTCGCAAACGGTTTTAATATTAACCGAATTGCATAGACCGGTCAAGGATTTACAGCACCCTACAGATCAACCCCTTTAGGTACTCCCCTTCGGGGTGGCACAGATCAAAGGGGTGGTCGACAGGGTGTCCTCTTCGGCCTAGTAGCTGAACCCTTCTTCCTGCATCCACCGCTGCAGAAAAAATAATTTTCTGAAACAGATCCCAACTCATATGATGAGAACAAGAGAAGGTAAAGAGAAGGCCTTCTCGCTTCAACAAACGAAAGGCCTGAAGATTGAGATCTTTGTATCCCCTTGAAGCACTCTGAAGGTGACTTTTCTTTTTGGCAAAAGGAGGGGGATCGAGAATAACGACATCATATTCATCTTCAAGGCCTCTCATGGCCTCAAAAGCATCTGCGTGGATCAATCGACGCCGGATCTTACCTAGATGGTTCATATCGAACTGCTCCTCCGCCATCGCCAAAGCCTCTCCGGAGGAATCAATCAGGGTCGTCTCTTTCGCACCTCCCAACCCGGTATGAACGGAGAAAGCCCCCGTATAAGAAAAGCAGTCCAAAATCTTTTTCCCTTGAGAAAGTCCTTTCAGGGCGAAGCGATTCTCCCTCTGATCTAAATAGAAACCGGTCTTTTGGCCCCTCTTCACATCGACTTTGAAACGGCAATCATACTCCTCTATTGCAATCCGATCCGGAACCTCTTTCCCGTAGAGAAGGCCGCTCGATTCTGGCAATCCTTCCTCTTTTCTGGTGGCCGCATCGCTTCTCTCATAGATGCTTCGAGGAAGAAAATCGCTGGCCATCAAATCCACCAGCAGTCCTTTCAATCGCTCCATCCCCGCAGTCAAGCACTGGACAACAAGGGTTTCTCCATAACGGTCCACAATCAGTCCGGGTAGAAAATCCCCTTCCCCGTTGACCATCCGATAAGCATTGGTCTTTCCTTTGAGCCAGGTCTCTCTTAGAGAAGCTGCCTTTGATAACCGTTTTCTAAAGAAATCGATCTGTAATTCTTCTTTCTTCTGGGTCAGGAGACGGAGGACGATCTGGGAGTGTGGATTGAGATGGCCCATGCCCAAGAATTGGCCGTCCGCGGAGTAAACCTCGCCGGCCTCTCCGGGTGAGACATCCCCTTCTATCCTGGCTACCGCTCCCGAAAAGACCCAAGGGTGGCCCCTCAGGAGCGGCTTCTCTTTTCCTTTCTTCAATATCACTCTTGGGTAGGCAGACATTTTCCCCTCTGAGGTAATAGAATGCGGGAAGGGGTGGCAGGGAAAACGAAGTGAATCCCGGATTTCAAGATCCAAATGTCAGATGAATGCCAATATTAAGGATCGAAAAGTGATCCTGTTTGAGCTTGGATGCATGGGGGCAACTTCAGCCGCCGCAAACAAGGAAGGCCAAATCCTCTCCACCCCGATTTTTCCTCTTCTAGTAAAGGGTACCATTGGGGCTCTGGGTTTATTTTGACATCTGAATTCTGACTTTTGTAATTTGTCTATTGCAAATAGTCAGGTCTGATTACGATGGCCTCCTTTGAAGGGCCCTCTCGAGCAAGTTTCCGATGAATTCCGTATAGGTCATCCCTTGAACTTTGATAGCCCTCGTCATCCCCGCCTGGGGAGAAATGTCTGGGTTTGGGTTGACCTCTAGTACGTAGATCTTCCCATTCCGATCAATGCGCATATCCACTCTGGCGTAATCCCGACAGCCGAAAAGTTTAAAGACCTTGATGGCGATATGTTCCACCCTCTTCTTCATCACCCATTCCAACGGGGCAGGGCAGATGGGCTTTGTTTTCTGATATTCGGGGCTCTCAGCAACCCACTTGGCTTCATATCCGCATATTTTGGGAATCCCTTCCGGGACCTCGGAATAATCGATCTCGGAGATAGGGAGGACCCCCACTTTCCCATTGGTCTCTATCAAACTCACGTTCAACTCTCTTCCATCAATGAACTCCTCTACTAAGGCGGGTTGATGGTATTTGTCAATCACGTATCGAATCTGTCTGCTCAAGGTCTCATCATCAAGAACCACACTCTCTTTTGAGATTCCCAGACTCCCATCTTCGTGAAGGGGTTTAACAATAATAGGGAAGATGTTTCCTTTGATATGGTCAACCTGCCGATCAAAGATCTTATATCGGGGGGTGAGGATACCCTGGGACAAGAGGATGTCTTTCACTTTTCCTTTGTCTTGACACAACCCTAATGTAAGTGGAGCGGATCCGGTATAGGGTATTCGAAAAAGATCTAACAGCGCAGGGATATTCATTTCCCAGCAACTATTCCCATATACACTCTCGCACAAATTGAAGACCAAATCCGGGCGGATTTCCTTCAACCAGTAGACCACGGAGAGGATATCATCACGAATCGCCATCACGGAGCATTCATGACCCAGTGACCGGATTGCATTCTCTACCGCTCCGATCTCTTCGATGATGCCATCCTCAGCCAGCATGTCCCTTTCTTCACCCTTCTGAAGTCGTTCAAGGAGATTGTACAGAAGAGCTACTTTCAACACGGATCCTTCCATCCTCGTTCACCCCCTAGGCTGTTACTTTCTTCGAAACAACCTTCTCCTCTCCCGTCAGTCTGGATTTCTTGAATTCAAGAATATTCGGCTCTGGATACTCAAACATGTTCCCTTCATAGTTTCTCAATACGACCTTCCCCTTTCCCCTGGAAATCAGGTAGACAGGCTCCACAGGGATCTTCCCTCCTCCACCGGGTGCGTCCACCACAAATGTGGGAACGGCGTAACCGGTAGTGTGCCCGCGCAATTTCTCTATGATCTGGATCCCCGTGGCAATAGAGGTCCGGAAGTGCTCCGTTCCCGTCGCCAGGTCGCACTGATAGATGTAGTATGGCCGGACACGAATCTTAAGAAGTTCTTGAACCAGCTTCTTCATAATGGTGGGTTTGTCGTTGATGCCTTTGAGAAGGACCGTCTGACTTCCCAAAGGAATCCCCCCATCCGCCAGTTCATTACAAGCCCTCTTCACCGCATCAGTGATCTCCTTTGGATGGGTAAAATGGATCGAGATCATGAGGGGATGATATCTTTTCAACATCCTCACCAATCCTGGGGTAATCCTCTGTGGGAGGGTGACGGGAGCTCGCGTGCCGATTCGGAGCAGTTCGATATGAGGAAGGGCCCTCAATCGGCTCAAGATCTCCTCCAACCTCTCATTTTCTAGCAGAAGCGGATCACCTCCAGATAAGAGGACATCTCGAACCTTTCGATGGCTTTTCAGATACTTCAGGACTTCCTCAAAATTCCCTTGCGTAATGGATCGCTCATTGCTCCCGACCAGTCGCCTCCGGGTACAGTACCGGCAATAGACCGCACATTGATCGGTGACGAGCAAGAGCACCCGATCTGGGTAACGGTGGACAAGACCTGGGACAGGAGAATCTTTGTCTTCCCCGCATGGATCCACCATATCATTTTTTGAAAGATGGCATTCCTCAACGCGAGGGATCGCTTGCCTCCGAATGGGGCAATTGGGATTGACGGGATCCATCAGGCTTGCAAAATAGGGAGTCACTGCCAGAGCTAATCTTCCCCTAGAATGTCTGATCCCTTCGGTTTCCTCTGGGGTCAAATCGATGATCTCCTTCATTTGTTCAAAGGTGGTGATCCGATGGCGAAGCTGCCATCTCCAGTCATTCCATTCTCTTTCTGAAACCTCCCTCCAGGCAGGAGGGAGCACCTCTTTTGTCTCCTCAATTCTTTTCCGTTCAGGTGAAATGGGAAATAGTAGTAGTTGTAAAGCCCTCTCCGTCCCTTTCAGCGGGACAGACAAATTAGAGTCTGAGGCAGGCTCCATCTTCGCTCCTTCCCGCATACCCGCTTCCCGGACACTGTAAGGCTGCGTCGCGAGTCTCATCAGGCAATAAAAAAGGAGATATCATCCGATACCTCCTCCTGTGACACAAAGGAAATGCCTCCTCTCCCGGATAGCAGACATGCACCTTTTCTTTTTTTTCGTTGCTGTCGAAGAATATTCACCTCACTCACGGAATAAGGCTTATTTGCTCCTGTTGGCGCCCCCCTCTCGTCACGAAGGAGGCACCAACTCCCCAATAAGAAAAACGAATTCCCCCAAGCACCATGTCGATCCAATAATCCGAACTCTTCTACTTCTTGGTAGCTTCAGGTGCTGCCGGAGCAGGCGTTGCTTCAGGTGCTGCTGGAGCCGGCGCTTCTGCAGGTTTCGCTTCCTCTTTCGCCGGTGGTGTCTCTGGAGTCTTGGCTTTGCACCCAACCCCCATAGCGACAAAATTGATCACCAAAGCCAGCGCGAGTAAAAGAAAAATCCACTTCTTCATATGCCTTCACCTCCTTTCTGATTGAGACGGGAACCTTCTCCTTTTTTCCCCGCACCACGTGAAGTCGCATTCTTCAAAGCATTCGGTTGCATCATGCATCAGACTGCCTAGCTCGAAGAATGCCGCACCTTCTAAGAGAAGGTGCGGGGCTTCCCCGAAGAAGAAGTCCTCACTTCATCGAGAGGGAAAATCTCCCGAATGACTCTCCTTAGTAATCTTGGTTCGACAGGCTTTTTGATGATACGACGAATGCCTATATTTTTCAAGCGGGTCCTGAGTTCATCCGTGACCAAAGGGGAAATCAACATGAAACGATCGGTCCATCTCTTTAGGAGCGGAAACCATCTCTCCAAGACCTCGATGTCCACATCCGCCAAAATCATTCCATCTTCCATGTCTCTTTTTCTCTTTTCGAGTTGAGAGAAATCTTCGATCTCTTCCACATGAAAACCGTATTTCTTTAAAATCTTGTTTAAGCTGAGCCGAACAAATTCATCCCTGTCGAGGATAAACGCCCATCTCTCTTTTTCCTTCATACATGGGTTTGTATATCAAAATTCATGCCAATCTTTTCAAAAAAGGATTTGAACAATGATCTGAAAAACATAATGATATTAATAATTTAAGCTTTTACCCTCTCCATTTTCTATCTTTATCCATAATCTTCACAAAGAAAAAGAGGGAAAAAAGGCATCCTGTTCTTACCAAACATGCGACAAAATGCCTCTGTTTCTGAACTCGCTCTTGATAACTGTGACATTTTGCCGCTCTTCTTCAGACCATGGTTCGCTTCGTTCAAAATTGCCATAGTGGAATGGTCGAATCTTGGAACAAAAGGGAAGATAACTTCATTGATTCTGTGGTCATTCCATTCTTTCAACCCGATCTTCCATTATTGCAATATTCCATCACTCCATGTGCCTTGCATGAGAATACCGCTTTCAAGTGATTCTAAGTCGCAATAGGTCGTAAAGGTTCCGAAACCTTCAATTACTCTGAGGCCAAAGGAGATTCTTCTATCTCTTCCATTTTACGATGAATCGTTCGGACGTTAATTCCAAGTAACTGTGCTGCTCGACGCTTATTTCCTCTCGTTGCTTTGAGGGTTTGTACTAATATCTCTCTCTCGACTTCTTCAAGAGGCGTGCCGATTCTGATCTGGATCACTTCAGGTTTCCCTTTCGAATCTCGGATTTCTTGAGGAAGATGGGAGATATCGATTATCTCTGGGCTATGGATGACTAAGATCGATTCGATGGTATTTTCCAATTCTCTAACATTACCCGTCCATTCGTAATCGGCGAAGAGGTTCATGGCCCTCTGGGAAATGCCCTTGACCGCCATATGATATTTTCTATTATACTTCTCAATAAAGAAATTGACCAGAAAGGGAATATCTTCCCTTCGATCTTTCAATAGGGGAAGTCTGATATTGACGACATTCAAACGATAGAAGAGATCCTCCCTAAAAGTCCCCTTCCTAACTGCGTCCTGAAGATCTCGGTTACTCGCAGCAATAATTCGGATATTGACTTTGATCGTCTTATTTCCTCCCACCCTCTCAAATTCACCTTCTTGAAGGACACGCAGAAGTTTAATCTGTGTGGAGGGAGGAATATCCTCCACTTCATCCAGAAACAATGTCCCATTGTGAGCCAGTTCAAATCGGCCCTTCCGAGAAGTGACGGCCCCGGTGAAGGCCCCCTTCTCATGACCGAAAAGCTCGCTCTCGATGATCCCCTCGCTTAGGGAGGCGCAACTAACCTTGATGAAAGGCATGGCTGCACGCGGACTCTGGTAATGAATCGCGTTTGCAATGAGTTCCTTGCCCGTTCCGCTTTCGCCAATGATGAGAACGGAGCTATCATAGGGTGCGATGTGGTGGATGAGTTCAAAGACTTTTATCATCTTCTCGCTTCTTCCGATGATATTTCTGAAATGGAATTTGTCCTCTAATTTCAAGCGTAGGTCTCGGTTTTGGAGGACCAGGGTCTGTTTCTCCAGTGCCCTTTCTACCACTAAAGAGATCACCCTTGGGTTGATCGGCTTTTCAATGAATTCAAAGGCACCCAATTTCATCGCCTGAACCGCCTTTTCAATCGTCCCCTGGGCGGAGATGACGATGACCTCCGTCTCTGGCTTGAGAGCCTTCACCGCTTCCAACAGCTCGATACCATCCATCTTTGGCATCACCAGATCGGTGATTACCAAATCGGCCGCCGCTTGGCGGAAGAGATGGAGGGCTCCTTTTCCGTTCGAAGCGAGGCGTATGGCATACCCCTTCTTTTTCAGAAGAAGACGGATACTCTCCCCAACGTTCGGATCGTCTTCTACAATTAAGATGGTCTTGTTTTCCATTCCTCTAAATGGTCCTGAGTCATCTAGTTCGGAGTTCGGCGTGTTGCGGTTTGAAATCCAACAAAAATCTTGTCCTCCGAACTCATCCCTCCGAACTCCAAACTCAATTTATGCCTTCTGGCTGAGGGGAATTCTTATCCTAAAGATAGAGCCCTTATTGATCTCGCTTTTCGCGGAGATCTCTCCGTGATGATCTAAGACAATCTTTTTGGCGATGGAGAGCCCTAATCCAGACCCCATCGGCTTCGTGCTGAACATGAAATCGAAGACCCTTGGGAGATGCTCCTTTGAAATCCCCACACCGTTATCCTGCAGGACGATGAATATATTCTTCTTTGAACCCCGCGTGAAGAGATGGATCTCGCCCCTCTCAGAGACCGCTTGAATACTATTGATGAGGAGGTTCGAGATGGCTAGACTGATTTGGCTGACATCGACCCTTAACAAGGGTAACTTCTTCTGAAAGTGAGGTTCAATCCGCGCATTCTTCATTTGTGCATCCGGCCCCAAAAGCCGGACGATCGAGTCCAACACTTCGTTCAATTGAACCCACTCGAATTTTGGAGGTGGGAGACGATTGAAATCCAAGAAATCTTTTAGATTATTCTCCAACCGCAGGGTCTCGTAGCTGATGAAACTGAGCAGAGAGAGGATCTCATCTTTCTGCTGAAGATGCGCCTCTGACATCAACTCCTCCCTCAACAATTCAATATTGATGTTCAGAGAACTCAAAGGATTCCGAATCTCATGGGCCATCCATCTGGCCAAGAGTCCGATGGTGGAGAGATCTCTACTCTTGCTGATCTCCCTCGAGAGGAGACCTTTTTCAGTGACATCGGCAAATGTAGCGATGCACCCCAAGAAGTCACCACCCTTTGCGAAAATGGGATAAAAGCTACAATGGAGAATGCGTGTCTCCCTTTCTCCAGAGGGAGTGTGAGGAACCTGGATCGCCAGTTCAATATCGTGATCACTTTCTTTCTTTTCATAAACGGAATCGAAGTGTTTTCGGATGTTTCGATAGGGGATTTCCCGCTGCAATCTTTTTCCCAACACCTTCTTTCCTCTGATCTGAAAATATTCTTCTGCCATCCGATTAAAGATTCGGATTCGTCCCTCGGCATCTGCAAAGACCACGGCTTCCCTCAGATTCCTCAAAAGAATCTCATAGAGATTATGTTCTGCCGGATTCACTTGAGTATCTGGCCTCCTTTAGGTCGAAACCTTCCACACTCTCGGTCTTTTTGAATCTCAGAGTGCGGCGTCTGCTTTATCTCTCCATCATACCGTATCGCTTCAACGCGTGATTGAAAATTGCTCTTGTCAACTGGGCATAATCCCATCCCATGCGCCTTGCCATGATCGGAAGGTCTCCATAGACGGGGGAAAGGCCTGGAAGGGGATTGATCTCCAGAAAGTAAGCTCTTTGGTCTTCCCCAACCCGAATGTCCACCCTCGATACGTCTCGGCACTCCAGGACACGATAGGATCGGAGAGCCACTTCCTCGATCTTCTGTAAGAGATTCTTTTCAATCAAAGGAGGGCAGTGGTATTGAACTGTCTTTTCCCAATCCCTCTTTACCTCCAAAGAGTAAATGGCTTCGTCCAGGGGTTTCCCCTTGATCTCAATCTGCATGACACCGAGTACAGAAGGGTTCTCATTGCCAAGGATACCAACGGTAAATTCCGGACCCTTGACAAACTCCTCTACGAGAACGGGAGAATGATAGTTTTCCAAAAGCCATCTTGTCTTCTCCTCCAAGGCTCGAGGGTCTAAAATCTTTGAATCCAATCGAACGCCTTTGCTCGATCCCTCATAACATAACTTCACGAAAAGGGGATAACGAAGGTCCAAACCCTTGAGATCCTCTAACCGTTCCACCTTCCTAAACCGGGGGGTGGGGATATTTTCGCTCGTCACCACCTTCTTCGCCATCGACTTATCCAAAGTGAGGGAGAGCGTAAGGGGATCGGAACCTGTATAAGGGATGTTCAGAAATTCCAAGAGGGCAGGAACATGAGCCTCTCGATTTCGACCTCGAAGCCCTTCCGCAATGTTGAACACAATATCGACCGGGTTTTGCCTTAACCGGTCGATCAGGTCGGCGTCTCCCCCAAGTTTGATCACCTCGTATCCATCGCCTACAAGCACGTCGCGGATGGCGTCGATTGTCTCCTCTGAATCGAACTCCTCCAAAGTATCGACTGGCTGATCTTCTTGATGAGGAAAATCCTTCCTTAAATTGTAAGCAATCCCTACTCTCAATTTCATTTTACAAATGTCGGCCGACTCTATTTCGATATACTCTTGTTTGAAATCTTTGTCAACATCGATCTCGCAATTTTGCCGATCTTTCTCTACGAGATCTTTTATGTTACATTGCAGGTGACTCGACAAGTCACGTCAAGATGAATCATCTCCAAGAAAGTTGATAAGATTACAAGGAGTCAAGGGGCCAAGGATTCGAGTGAAACGGTCTAGAAAAAGAGATCGCTCGCTTGGATCCTTGAATGCTTGTTAGGCATCTAAAATCATGATAAACCGAGAAACGATCTTCCGTTCCCTGGAGAGGTTACGAAAAGGACTCCTTCAAATCATCCTCACCTTTGTCCTGTTAGGAATCGCTATCTTCCCATTTTCCAAGACACTGCTTCGTCAGCTCTATGAAACAAATCTAAGAGTTGACTTAGTTGCCGAGCCTAATTCAAAAGTCTCTCTGGTGGCCTTTGCCATTCCTGAGGCTTTTCTCTCCCTCCTCAAACTCACCCTTTATGCGAGTCTCTTTCTCTCGATTCCGATCATCTTCTACCAGATCTGGAAATCCTTTGCCCCTCTGTTTAGGTTGAAGGAATTGAAATCCACTCTCCCTATCCTTCTGACCTCTCTCGCCCTTTTTTATCTCGGAGCTTCCTTTTGCTATTTTGTCACATTGCCTTTCGGTGTCAAGTTCCTCATCGGATATCAATCCGTGCACATCAAGCCGATGATCTCTGTAGGAAAGTACGTCTCCTTCTGTGCCGTTTTTATCTTTGGCTTTGGCCTCACCTTCGAGCTTCCTCTCATTCTCGCCTTATTGAGCTACATCAGAGTCGTCAATGCGGCGTTTTTGAGTCGAAACCGGAAGTATGCTATCCTCCTCATTGCGATCGTGGCAGCCGTCGTCACGCCAACCCCGGATGTATTCAACATGGCCCTAATGGGAGTCCCTCTTTACATCCTATTCGAGATTGGGGTTATCCTGGTCAAGATCATCGAGCGAAAGAGGGCCGGAGCGGAGGCGCCCCCTACAAAAAAAGTGTCTATTTGACTTTTTAAAAAACGTTCTGATGAGTTATGAAGCACCAAATACCCATGACCAAACATCAAATTCCAAGCTCCAAATAAATCCCAATATCCAATAATCAATAATTCAACATTGTTTGGTTATTGAATTCGGATATTGGTTATTATTTGATTATTGGTGCTTGGTCATTGGTAATTTGTCACATTACTTACGGCGTCCGCATCATAGGGAGATGAACAAAACTTTTCTCCTCAACTCCATATCCCTTCCCGTCCGATGGATGGGATCTCAGATCGGCCAAAGGGTTCCCAAAAGGTATTTTGGGCTGAAGACCAAGATCACCTTCCTCATCCTTCTTAATGTTACAGGAGTCCTCTTCCTCTCCACTTACTTGGACTTCCATCTTTCAAAGAAAGCACAAATTGACCTCTTTCTAGACCGAGATCTCTACATCGCGAAGCAGATTGAAGTCGCGATTCCAGACCAAAGGGTAATGGAAAACATTTCTCCCATCCGAGCGGAGGTTGAGGAGTGGTTATTGAGCCGGACCAGTCTGATGGAAATCGACGTGTTTCTCTTTTCTTCTAAAGGATTGGAGCCGATCATCTCCAGTTCGAAGTGGGATGTCTCGAAGGCTGACTTGGCATTATCCAAGGATCAAATCCTACGCCTGAAAAAGGACAAACATCTTTCCTCGGTCCATGAGACAGACGAGGAAGGATGGTTGGAAGTTGTCGTCCCTCTCCATTCCGGGATAAAGATTATCGGGGGGGTTCGGGTGGTCAGCTCCTTAGATGAGGCCCAAAGCTATCTGGCCAAGAAGAGGGATCACGCCATCATCCTGACCCTCTCCAGCATCTTCGTCATCCTAATCACGATAACGCTCCTTTTCGGGAAGCTGGTAGGAAACCCAATTCAGAAGCTGGTCCAAGCCATGTCCCGGGCAGAGAAGGGTGACTTGGAGGCTGAAGTCCACATGAGAAGTCAGGATGAATTGGGCGAGTTGGGAAGACATTTTAACCGGATGCTCAAAACGATCCGGGAGACCCATGAGCAAAATGTGCAACTCGTCTCACGGGTTAACCAGTTCAATGAGGAATTGACGAGAAGGATCGAGGCCGCCACCTCTGAATTGGCCAAAAGGAACGAAGAGCTGAAGCTTCTTAATGAAGCCCTGTTTGAATCCCAAAGACAATTGAGTCAATCTGAAAAACTCGCCGCTCTAGGACAGGTAACTGCCACCATGGCACATCAGATCGGAACCCCTCTCAACTCCATCTCTGGCTATATTCAGCTCATGTTACAAGAGGGAAACCTTCAACCCATAAATCGAGATCGTCTGAAGATTATCGAATCTCAGCTGGATCGGCTGGCGGACTCTGTCAAAACGCTCCTTTCCTTTACTCAACAGCCCAAACCTCAGTTGAAATCGTTAGACGTGAACAGCATTTTGGTAGAATTGATCCATCTCAGTGAGCCCTGGCTCCATGCTCGTCGAGTGAAGCTTATCTCTTCTCTCTCCCCAAACCTCCCACAAGTCTTAGGAGATCCTACACGCCTCCAAACCGTCTTCCTCAACCTCATCACCAACGCCCTTGACGCCATGCCCACTGGAGGGATACTGAAGATCAATACCCAAGAGGTTCCATCCCTTTCCTCCCCAGAGAATGGGAGATGGTTGGAAATCTCGATCTCCGATACCGGAATTGGTATTACGGGGGAATCGAAGAAGAGGATATTTGACCCCTTCTTTACCACAAAAAAGATAGGAGAAGGAACCGGATTGGGATTGGCCATCTGTGAAAAGATCATCAAAGAACATCTCGGAAGATTAGAAGTGGAAAGCGAAGTGGGGAAAGGGAGTACGTTCTTTGTCTTCATCCCCGTGCTGCAAGGAGATGGAACCGATGGATAGAACATCAACTCATCTCCTGGTCGTGGATGATGATGCCGTCACTACCAATCTCCTGAAGGAGGTCCTTTCCAAAGAGGGTTATGATGTCACAACCGCCTCGAGCGGGGAGGAGGCGATGGATATTGGCACGAACAACCTTTTCGACATCGTCATCACTGATGTCCGGATGGGCGAAAAAGACGGCATGGAGGTGCTTCGTTCGTTCAAGAAGATCGCTCCTGAAACCACGGTGATCATGATCACAGCCTTTGGATCGATAGAGACGGCCATCGAAGCAATTCGCGAAGGGGCCTTTGACTACGTCAGCAAACCCTTTAAGCTTGACGAGATCAAATTCACCATTCGTAGGGCTCTGGAGCAGAGAAGGCTTCTCCAGGAAAATAGGCTTTATCGGCGAGAACTTCTGAATAAATACCAATTTAAGAACGTCATCGGACGAACACCTCAGATGTTTGAGGTCTACAAGACCATCGCCAAAGTGGCAGATACAAAATCTACGGTTCTCCTCTACGGAGAGAGGGGCACGGGCAAAGAACTGGTGGCTCGCTCCATCCATTACAATAGTCCCAGGAATAACCGACCCTTTATTCCCGTCGACTGTGGATCATTGGTAGAGACTCTTATGGAAAGCGAGCTATTCGGTCATGTCCGGGGAGCCTTCACAGGAGCCCTCTCAACTAAAAGGGGGATGTTCGAAGAGGCGGACGGGGGGACGCTCTTTCTTGATGAGGTAAGTAGTCTCAACCTTTCAATGCAAACGAAGCTCCTGAGGTTCTTGCAGGAACACGAGATCAAGAAAGTGGGGGGAATGGAGAGTATCAAGGTGGATGTGCGAGTGGTCGCTGCCACGAATCAGCAATTGGACCCCTTCGTGAAAACCGGAAAATTCAGAGAGGACCTCTTTGACCGACTCAACGTCGTTTCGATTGTCCTTCCTCCTTTGAGAGAGAGAAAAGAGGATATCCCATTATTGGCCAACCATTTCCTTCAAGAATTCTCTGAAGAGAACCACAAGAATATATCCCATATCTCTCCAGAGGCCCTTGAGATACTCACACAGTATTCATGGCCGGGAAATGTGCGAGAATTGGAGCATACCATAGAACGAGCCGTCATTCTTTCGATCCATCCTATTATCCTTCCCGAAGACCTCCCAAGAAAGATGTTCGAAGAGATGAAAGGGATTGAATTCCTTCTTCCTGAAAAGCCGTTGTCTTTAAGAGAAATGGAAAAGAAATATGTTTTGAAGGTGCTTGAGGAGACCAAAGGGAATAAAAGGAAGGCATCTGAGATCCTGGGAATCGACCGAACGACCCTCTACCGAATATTGGAAAAAGAATGAATGTCGTCATTCTCAACACGGCTCGTTCTGCGTGTGGGCTTTTGAAACACTTTTCCCGCCCAAGCGTTTTCAAGAATCTGAAGACAAACAATAATATCAAGTAGCTATAGAATACCTACCCTTCAATTTTATCTGGCACTTCTTTTGCACATCTAATTCATTAGCCTTGAAACAATCAACAACAAGAAAGGAGGTGAACGAGAATGAAGAAGATGATCCTTTTAGTCTCGCTGATCACGTTGGTCGCATTTGTCTCCGGAGCCATGGCACAATCGAAGACTACTACAGGGCCGACGACTGCAAAACCGGCTGCTGCCCCTGAAAAAGTGAAATTAGAAAAGTTCAGCGGAGTCATTGAAAAGGTTGATGAAATGGCGAAGGCGATTGACGTCAAGAAAAAGGTGAAGAAAGAAGAGAAGACGATGACCTTTGTCATTGACGACAAGACAAAGATCACTAAGGCAGGGAAACCAATGGCCTTCGCAGATCTGAAGAAAGACATGGGTGTCCATGTCGAGTACAAGAAGGAGGGTGACAAGAACGTCGCAGCAGCGATCAAAGCCACTGCGCCAAAGGCACCCAAGAAGGCTCAAGAGAAGAAGCCTGCTGAAGCACC
>JBEKDJ010000006.1:0-34574 GCA_050014415.1 Thermodesulfobacteriota bacterium
ACCTAAAGCGTTCCGGGTCATCCCCGCAAGCTCTGCAATGTCCTTTACGGTGTATTTATATTCTACCTTTGGTTTATATGGGTGCTTCGATCCTCTTCTCGGCATTCTGACCTCCTATAGATATCACTCCATCCGAGAGGGTGTTCGTTAGAACGACAGAAACCATTTTAGACACATTTAATGAAGATTTACAAGAATAATCTTTACCATTGCAATAGGATTGTGAATGCGCATGTTTCGGGATGAAAGCCTCAAAATAACTCACTCTTCTGCTCGAACTCATCCGATTTCTATTCTAAGGTTGGAGGTTAGCAGGATGCAGACTTCAATCAACAATCCTCGCTTTGTCTTGTCCGATGCACGAGCTTATGCGCCTATTGGCCATGATATTAGAGTGAAGCTTTCTCCTGGTATTCAGCGAGAAAATATCTATCTTCTGACGAGGCAAAATGATGGAGGGGAGGGTGTTACGAGAGATAAGGTCATTCTCACCATCGTCTATTGGCGGATAACGGAGATTTAAGGAAAACTCCCTGAGAAAACAGAATGATGCCTTAATCGACTTTATCATCGGTCAAGACAAATCATTTACGAACTAACGGGCAACTGAAACCAATCTTTGCATTACGTGTTACACCTACAAATCAACACTCGGTCGGATTATGGAGTATTAGCGATTACTGCTGGAAAGAGTCAACGACTAAGATTGTCCACTTTTTCGATGGAGCCACTGGTTAAGCACCTCTGGTCGTTTATTCCTTGACATCTAAATTATTGCTACCACGAACGACATAAATCTAAGTCTTTATTTATAGAGTTCATATTTATCTCGTATGCCGCTCTCGCCATATAGAATAATTGCTTCAAACTAATAAACCCATTTTTCCAATCTTGTAGGACTTCAGGAAGAGGATTTCCGTGAAGCCCTTGTTGGTCACCTTCTTCCAAGACCCAAGCTTTTATAGATTCAATTTTCTGAACTAATAACTTTGTAAAGAACCTGTGATTACCATCCGCGATATAATAACAATCCTCCTCAGAATCTCTAATTAGGCATAGTGGGGAATCTATAATTTTCTTAATACCCCAATCCATAGGGTTCGTAGGTCTGACCTTGGCGACTTGAATAGGAACAAGTTTCTTCCCTTTAACCCGTGTTCGTGTAGAAATGCGATGTGATGATTGCATGTCTAAAAACCTCATATTGCCACTATCAACTGTAAACCTTTCGCCGTTTTTATGGAGTTGTAAATTATTGATTATGGTTTGTAGTATACGCCATTCTTGGTTTTTTTGGGAAGTGAATGTTTCAGGAAGAACTCCTCTTTTTTCCAAAGAGCTACCGGTCCCGATGCCGACTTAACGCTTCCACCTACAAAGTCTGGGATCAGTCAAGCCTAAGGGTCGATCATTTCTGGTAGAAAGAGAGTATAACGCAAAGCTAAGGGGTGCGGCGGAGGTTTGTCGCATTCCGCTAAAATGTTCGTTAGTCATCCTTCTTTCCTGCTAGGAATAGTTTCTTTATAGACCTTCTCAAGAGAAAATATAACATAAAGAGGGGCAATATCCTGCATGGCTTTATCAAGGGTACAATATTTTATAGAGGCCTTTTCCATCCCCAGCCAAGGTCATCTTTAGCGTGGCCCCGGGTCATCCTGTTTTCTATATCTGAGCGTATGCCTTCGAAGGCGTCTGAATCCAGCTCCTCCGGAACAAAAATAGGATCTTCCCAGCGGATGAGAATCCGGCTGAAGGGTTTGGGAATCAGGAATCGATCCCAGCTGTTCGTGATCCAAGCCCGGTCCACGGAAATATAAATCGGGAAAATAGCCGCACGGGATAATTGAGCTATCCGAATCAGGCCTGCCTTCACCACCCCCTTCGGACCCCGGGGCCCATCAACCGCGTGGGCAACGCAGGTATTTTGCGTAAGGTCCTGAACGATTGCCGCAAGAGCCTCTTTCCCTCCGCGGGAACTGGAGCCCCGGATGGGCCGGAAACCCGAGCGCAGGGCTACCTGCGCGATTATCTCCCCATCCCGGCTGTTGCTGATCATGACCGATGGGGAAAAGATACTAAACCTCTTAGCATACCCGAGAGCCCCGAAAAAACGTTGGTGCCAAAAGCAGCCGATCGCTTTTCTGCCTTTCTCCAGATGCTTTCTCAGAGCATCTTCGTTGACTACCTTCAGCCTGATGGAAGAAAGGTATACGCGGGTCACCATATAAGCCAGAGGGACCAGGAACTTTTTCTCCAGAGGGCTAATTTGATCTTTGGACATGTGTTGAATCTTCCCACTCGGCTGGGTAAGGGGTCTTGGGAATACCTCGTTTAATAACGAATCTCGGCGTGGTGTCTCCTGTCCTTACTCGGTAAAAACCTCCCGAACTCCTCATATTACCTCCAATTTCCTGAAGATTACGAGAGTTGAAACACTGTTTTTTATGTTGCTGTAATGTTTCTCCAAGCGACCAGACGTTTGAGCCTTTTAAAAGACCTTTTGGGTCCTAAATGCGCCGATAGTTCTACTTCTGCAGTATAATTTTTCTTAAAACAATGCTATATTGCAGCAATATGATAATTGGAGAAAATACCTGCCTTCAGGGTCGAGATTATCAGTCGTGGAATATGGATTGTAATATACATCCTTTTCAAACTTCTTGGAAGTGAAAGTTTCAGGAAGTACTTTTTGGTTTAATTGGAAGTAGACAGCCAGTTCTAAGTTTATGAGTATCTCCATTTATCAGGTGATCCCTCTTTCAACATCTGCTTTAGATTTCTCCGGCCGACAATAAAGTATTGGCAAATAGAATAACTTTATAGATGAACAAGATCAAAGAGAAAATAATGGATATCAAATAGAAGTCTTTTATTCCGCAAGTGGTTTTTTCATTTTATCCTTGCTCGCCAAGTGTTCCTAATCTAAAAAGGAGTTTGTAAATGTTTTATTCCTATTCTGGACAACGGTGAGCATCAAACGGTTTGACAAAATTCCGCATTGTAATTACGATGTAATCATCAAATTGGCAGGATTGACAAGAAGACGCAGGAAGAAGTTCTGTCCGTCCTTGTCGAAATGTTCGGGTCCTCATCGGAGTTTTGGCTAACCGATGAGGATTGATAGTAGACCTACGAGGTGATGGTATGAGAAGAGCTAAACGCTTTATTCTTGTTTCGATTGCTTTCCTGCTTTTGCTGACGTCAGCTGCCCTCGCAAAGCCGGTTGCCCTGACGATCCTGCATACAAATGACACGCACGGACACCTAATGCCGTTTAGCTACCCGGGCATAGTACAGGCGGGCTCTGATCTGGCGGGGCTGGAGATCCGGAGTAACATCGGCGGCATTGCCAGGCGCGCAACGCTCGTTCGGCGTATCCGAACGGAGCTTCGAGGGCGCGATGTTCCCGTTTGGCTGGTCGACGCGGGTGACTTCTCCGACGGTACACCATTCTCAACCGAGTACCACGGCGAGGCTGACGTGGCGGCAATGAACGCTGCGGGGTATGACTTCGCAACGCTCGGCAACCACGACTTCAACTACCGCCTCGCACAGACCAAGAAGCTTCTGTCGCTGGCTCGGTATCCGATCCTTTGCGCCAACGCTGCCGAGGCTGCCACCGGCAAACTGCTGGTGCCTGCATACACCGTCCAGTCGGTTGGTCCCATCAAGGTCGCACTCTTCGGTTTGATCACGGCCGAGACGGCCACTTATCCGGCGGCTAAGGAGGGAGTCACGATCACCGATGAGGTGGAAACCGCCCGGCGCATGGTCGCCGCGCTCAGGTCTCAGGCGGACATTATCATCACGATCTCACACAGCGGCGAAGAGGTCGACCGGCGGATCGCCGACGCCGTTCCCGAAATCGATGTGATCATTGGAGGGCACTCACACTCGCGGCTCCCCGTGGGCGAGTTCACCTGGCGGTCCGAGGACTTGAAGGTAAACGATGTGAATGGGACCGTGATCGTCCAGGACCACCAGTGGGGTGGCGAGTTGGGACGGCTGGATCTGCTGTTCGTCCAGGATGACAAAAGCGTCTGGCATGTGGACCGATACCGCGCGCGCTTGATTCCTGTGACAGCCGACATTCCCGCCGATGAAACGGTGGCGGCCGTCGTCGATCGATTCTGGAAACCGATCGCGAGTCGCTACGGCGAAGTCGTCGGGCAGGCTGCAGCCGATTTCTCCAGTCGTTGCGATGACCAGGCCGACTACAACTTGGTGACCGATGCTATCCGTGCTACGTTCGGGACCGACATTGTCCTGGAGAATATTGGCGGCGTGCGGTCGCCGCTCGTCAAGGGAAACATCACCCGTGGCGATCTAGTTGCCATGGATCCGTTCAATAACACGATCGTGACGTTCAAGATTAACGGCGGCACGCTGAGAAAACTACTCAAGGAGCAGACACCGGCCGTGTCAGGAGTACGCTACCGCGTCGAAAGGGGCGAGGTGACCGAGGCTTCCTGTGCTGGATTGCCGCTTGAGGACGATCGGACTTTTACGGGCGCGGCGAACTCCTTTGTCGCAGGGAGCTGGTTGAAGGACCTAGAGGTGAAGGACACGGGCCAAAGGCGCCTCGATGTTCTGATCGACTACATTCGGAAGAAAGGGATGATAACCCCGATGTATGATGGACGGCGAGTTGTGATCGAGCGCTGATCCGGCGAAGGCTTCGGTATTGCAATGGCAGATTTGTTGGAGTGCCTTTTGAAAATCCAAAGAAGTCCATGACAGCGACTCGGCCGTTGACTGGGATGTGAACGCGCAGAGGAAACGATATCGGAACTGAAAAAAAGCAAGACAGGCTTACCGAACGAGGCCATGCGGGTGACATCGCAGGAACGCTTCGCCTAACCGGTATCATTCGACAGAATATGAAAATGACAAGAACTGGGCAGTCTATGGCCGAGTACTACACCCGGCGGGCACTCGAGTACGAACGAGTGTATCAGAAGCCTGAGCGCCAGTCTGACCTCAGAATACTGGTGGACTTACTGACCCCTGCTTTCGCGGATCAAGATGTTCTGGAGATCGCGTGTGGCACTGGCTACTGGACGCAATACGTCGCCAAGTCAGCGAGAAGCATCCTTGCCACAGACTTCAATCCAGAGGTTATCAATATTGCCCGTCAAAAGGACTATGGAGCGCGTCGCGTCATGTTTCTGCAATCGGACGCCTACTCACTCGCCAATGTCAGGCCGCATTTCACGGCGGGATTTCACGGATTCTGGTGGTCTCACATTCCGGTTCAGGAGATCGATACATTCCTCCAGGCCTTCCACTCGAAGCTCTCTTTAATCGCCAAGGTTGTCATGATTGACAATGCCTACGTTGAGGAAAGCAGCACTCCGCTTTGCCGAAAAGACACCTATGGCAACACGTACCAGATTAGAACACTTGAAGATAGGTCAGAGCATGAAGTGTTGAAGAACTTCCCCTCCCCGTCAGATCTCTATGCCAGACTAAAACCGTTTGCGGACGATTTCGCATTGACACGACTCAAATATTATTGGATTGCTCAATATAGACCAAAAGAGCTGCTGAACCAAGGGCTGAAGCCTAAGCGCACACCACGCGCCTCTGAGTATTAACATTTGACAAACATCATGAAGATCGCTGTCATTTTCGGCGGCAAGAGTACCGAGCGCGATGTATCCATCGCAAGCGGAGCTCAAATATTCCAGGCTCTCAAGGATCGGGGGCATGAGGTCCTTGCAGTGGATACGGCCCGGGGTATTCTTGGTCCAGCGGAGGAGAAACATCTGTTGGCATCTCACATAAAGGCAATCCCACCGAAATCAGATGAGTTGGCTTTGGTCCGCTCTGGGGCATCCGAGCTATTGTCCTCGCCAGAACTCGCTGATGTTGACGTGTTTTTCTTGGCACTCCATGGGGGCATCGGCGAGGATGGGACGTTTCAGGCGGTTCTGGATGTCGCGGGCATTCCCTACACTGGTAGCCGACACATGGCGAGCGTGTATGCAATGGACAAAGACGTGGCCAAACGCCTGTTTCGTGTTGCGGGTATTCTTACACCGAACTGGCTTATGGCGCCTTGTCCACTTCAAGAGGTCAAAGAACGCTTGGGATTCCCCGTAGTGGTCAAGCCGAACAAACAGGGTTCAACGATAGGATTGGCCGTTGTGACCAGACCCGAAGAACTGTATCCCGCCATAGAGGAAGCCAGCAGGCATGACGATGAAGTCATCATAGAGGCTTTTATCCCTGGGCGGGAATTTACCGTTGGCATTTTGGAAGACCGGCCCTTGGCAGTGGGTGAAATTATCCCTCGGCGTAAGGATGTCTTCGATTATGAGAGCAAGTATCAGCAAGGTGAGGCACGAGAGATCTTCCCGGCGGAACTGACACGGGAGCAGATACGGACTGTCCAGGAACTTGGCCTGAGCGCTCATCAAGTCCTCAAGTTAGAGGACTACAGCCGAGTCGACTTCCGATTGGATGCCGCAGGGCATATCTGGTGCTTAGAAGTGAACTCTCTGCCTGGACTGACTTTAACCAGCCTCTTTCCTCAATCAGCAGCAGCTGTGGGAATATCGTTTCCAGAGTTATGTGAGCGTATCTGTCAACTGGCGATCAGGCGCCACCAGGTGAAAATGAGGAAGACTGAATCCGAGTCGCACAAAGGTATTCATACGAACAGGGCTCCCGCTACGCATGGCCGCAAATGATGCCTAAAGCTTTAGATCGGGAAAGGATTCGTAGCAATGAATTTCATTAAAACTATCGAGTCAGCGTGGCCGAGTGTGTGTTAGGTTTGCTGCACGAACTTTTCGCAATGCTAAACAACCGTTATGGATTTGTTTAATGATTGAATGCGTGAGATAGTGTTGCTCTATATGTCAATTAGAAAGGAGATATGCATGGCAGTCAGAATCGTTGTCGGAGTGAATTGGGGTGATGAAGGAAAAGGGCGAATGGTTGATTATTTCAGTAAAGACGCTGATTACGTCATTCGCTATCAAGGAGGCAATAACGCAGGACATACTGTGGTCAATGAATTTGGAACGTTCAAGTTACATTTAATTCCTTCGGGTATTTTCTATAAGCATGTCATCAATGTGCTTGGCCCCGGAACGGTCATCAACTTAGAGGTGGCAGTAGATGAACTGCAACAACTCAAAAACAAGGGGATACCTATTCATGAAGGAAATTATAAAATCTCCAATAGAGCGATGATCTGCTTTCCGTTCCATATACTACAAGATGAATACGAAGAAGAACGATTAGGAGAAGGTGGTTTTGGCTCCACCAAGCAAGGGATTGCCCCGGTCTATGGAGATAAGTATTTGAAATACGGCATTCAGATCGGAACGCTCTTCCACCCTGAGTATTTGAAAGAGCAAATTGCACGTTGTCTGGACCTTAAAAATCGTCTCTTCGAAAACGTGTATCATAAACCTCCAGTGCATGTTGACGACATGTTCACCTGGGCTATGAAGTTTGGGAAAGTGCTCATGCCATATGTCTGTGATACGATACAGCTACTCGAAGACGCTCAAAAAAGCAGTAAAACGATTTTATTAGAAGCCCAATTAGGGACGCTTCGGGATATTCACTATGGAATTTACCCCTATACTACGTCCTCATGTCCTCTATCCAGTTTCGGGGTCATTGGTGCCGGTTTATTTGGAGGTGATCATGAGAAACCGATTGTGACCGGAGTCATGAAAGCATTCTCTACCTGTGTAGGGGCCGGGCCATTTGTCACTGAAATTCGAGGGGAGATTGCTGATACGCTTCGTGAAATTGCTCATGAATATGGTGCTGCAACCAGCAGGCCAAGGCGGATCGGGTATTTTGACGCAGTGGCTTCTCGATATGGTGCAAAACTTCAAAATACCACAGAAATCGCTCTGACTAAATTGGATTCCCTCTCAAAGCAAAAAACCCTTAAGATATGTACACATTATAAAATCGGAGACAAAATAATTGATTATTTTCCGATAACCCCGGAACTTATGTTGGCAAAACCAGTATATATTGACCTCCCTGGATGGGATGAAGACATAAGCAATATTCGGGATTTTCAGAAATTGCCTGGGCCGTCAAGAAATTATGTGGAGACGATTGAAAAATTAGTTGGTATCCCGATTAGATATATTTCAGTTGGCCCGGAACGGAATGCGTTAATTATTCGATAGGCGGTTTTTTGGGTAGGTAAGTAAGAAGCCCCTCAATGAGGCGATCATTGCAAGGATTCACAGAAAAGAGTCGACGTTATGCTGAACGCTCAGCCGTCCCATTAGGAGGTATCAACCACTATGTCACCGAGAGTTGAATTAAGATATCAACGAATATCGGACACAAAAATATTTTTTGAGATATTGTCTAATCCAAACTTCATTTATTTACCCAGCGAAACCGAAATCTATGAAGGAAGAAAAAGGCTTTCTAAGTCAAAATAGACAGAAACGGAAAAGTAAAACAGAATTCAATTACTCCATTGTATATAAAGAGAACTTAGTGGGTGCCATTGGAATAAGAATTGATCGGTTTCGTCCTCATGTTGGCGAATTAGGCTATTTTGTTGATGAGAAATATTGGGGCAAAGGGATTGCATCTGAGGCCGTCAAACTAGCGGAAAAGATAGGTTTTGGCAAATTAGGATTGAAGCGAATAGAAATAATGATGATAAAAAAGAATAAAGCAAGCGAGAACGTTGCGGCTAGATGTGGGTACAAGAAGGAAGGAATTGTGAGAAAGAAAATCCTTTTAAATACTCAGTATCATGATGGCTATCTATATGCCAAAGTTGATTCCTAACCTTCTAAGAAAGACGAAGGGTATGCTGCTGCTACTTCCTTATGTCGACTGATCCCGAACGATAGGGTCTGCCATCCTGGAGAGGTTTGATCCTGACTTTGGAAGGACTCTTCTACCCGCTTTTTTCAGTCTTTTTGGTCTTTTTCCTCTGCTATCATACCGTAGACATTATTAGGGGGGGGAGTACCTCTTTTTTCGGCTGAGATGGTTATCTCTCTATAGTGAGGACTAGACTTTCGATTATGAGCAATGAGTGCCTTGACCACATTCCACTCAATTTTATTCTTTCCCGCCATTTTAGTAATTTCCTCCAGGGCTGTTCGATTATCATATGCGGTAGATCGATAAGATCTAGGCTTGATCAGTGCGTCGTAGATGTCACTCACAGCGATAATTTCTACTACGGCATCGTTGAGCTGTATCCCCCGGGGATATCCCGAACCATCTCTCCTTTCATGATGATCGAGCCCCACCTTGCAACCGAGGTGATGGAGGTTTTTGTAGTAGTAGCTAAGTAGCACGTAGCCTGCTACTGCATGGTGCTCTACGAAACGCCGCTCAGCTCTGGTGAGGGGCGTTGCCTTTTTCAAGATGTGCAGGGGAACACAGATCTTGCCAATGTCGTGTGTAGGGCCAGCTGCAGATAACTGGATACACTCCTGGTAGTCAGGTATCAGATCCTCTGCCAGAAGTGTGGATAAAGCAAATACCATGAGAACATGAACATAGGTGTAGAAGTCATGCTGTTTGAAGTAGTCTAGCGACTGTAAAATGGGAAAGGAGAAGCGAACTGTCCCAAAAAGGTTCAGGAGGTTGCTGATTTGCTTTTTGTCGGAAAAAATTGTCACATAAGGAGGGGTGGTGAGAAAATCTAACAAGTTTTCTTTAACCGAGCCGTGTGAAAGGAGGGGATATGTCTGATACGAATCAACCCTCTTTGGATCGATAACGGCACTTAACGTTTCTTCAGTCAGAAAGGTGCCAGGAGAGAACAATAATTGATTATCCAGTGTACGTATCGGATGCTGGAGTGTCAATCTAGGCATCAGGAAACACCTTTTACAGCTAAGTTATCATTTTAAACAGATAGGTGTCAATATATTTTAACAACTTGCCACCCCCGGTTTTCCTTTATCCCTTGTAGGCTGGGGTGGGATAGATGTATCTACCCTCCCCTTGGCCAATCTCCTCTTCAAGGTATTCAAGGTATAACTCTTTGGTTTGCATTCCAGGCTGTTTTGCAGTATCCTTTTTAATTAATTTTCATTATGGATTCATGACCCCTGTCTCCAGCAGTGAGGGTAACCCATGAACATTTGAAAAGATCATCGTCTCCGCAGCGGGGAAAAGATTTTTCTCGCGGAAGAAAGCCCTCCATTTAAGGCGGGGATGACATGGATTTTGTATTTCACTCCTTAAAGAAAGGGCGAGGTAAAAGCCCCATCATTTCTAATGGGGTTTATTTTGGCAATAGCTGATGGATGGATCAAATGATCGTGCTGGCCATCGAGACATCGTGTGATGATACAGGAGCGGCTGTCCTCTTGGACGGGAGAAAGATTCTTTCCAATGTGGTTTCTTCTCAAGTTCCTATTCATCAAAAATATGGGGGGGTTGTCCCTGAATTGGCCTCAAGAAAACACATCGAATCGATCGTGCCCATTGTGACAGAAGCTTTGGAAAGAGCAAAGGTTACTCTGAGGGAGATCGATGGAATTGCCGTCACTCAGGGGCCAGGATTGGTGGGCTCTCTCTTAATTGGCCTCTCTTTTGCCAAATCTTTATCCTTTGCAAGGGGAATACCTTTAGTGGGAGTCAATCATATTGAAGGACATCTTTCTGCAATTTTTCTCGAAAAAGACTCCCCACGGTTTCCTTTCATCGGATTGGTTGTCTCTGGAGGCCACACGTCTCTTTTTCGCGTCAATGGATTCGGCAAATATATGAGGCTGGGACAGACCAGAGACGATGCAGCAGGTGAGGCCTTTGATAAGGTCGCCAAGCTCTTGGGTCTGGGTTACCCAGGAGGACCCATCATTGACGAGCTCTCGAAACAAGGCAACCCGCAGGCGATTCGATTTCCTAGGCCGTTCCTCGGGAAGAATTCCTTTGACTTCAGTTTCAGCGGGCTCAAGACCTCAGTTGTCAATTATGTGAAGTCCGCTCCCGAACCTGTGGGGGGCTATCCGGAGAATCTGATTCGAGATATTGTTTCAAGTTTCCAAGAAGCAGTGATCGAAGTGCTGGTGAAGAAAACATTGCAGGCCGCTCAATATCTGGGGTTGAGAAGGATCGTCGTTGCAGGAGGGGTGGCGGCCAATCGCCGTCTTCGGGAGACCATGAAGAAGAAGGCATCGGAGAATAAGATGAAGGTCTATTTCCCTTCTCCCTCTCTTTGTACCGATAACGCCGCCATGGTTGGCGTGGCGGGGTATGAGTACCTAAAGAGAGGCATTCAATCACCGCTCTCACTCAATGCGTTCTCCAATCTACCGCTTTGAAGAACAATGTCGAATGTCAAAGCCCGAAGTTCGGATCAAATCCGAAGCCCCAATGTCAAAGAAGTCAGTTAGAAAATATCCCCTTTCTCCCCTGGAGACTGTGTTGTAATAGGATTGGGAGTTGAAGGCGGAACAGCCAGGCAGATTTCGAAAGTTTTAGGATGCGGATCGTTAGATGTATGGGGAATTATCTATGTTGCTAGAAATGAAGTCTTTTCAATGTATTGGGTATTGGGGCGGCTGAATCCGCTCGCTAAAAGGTTCCGCGCTAAAACTTCCTTATCCGCCCGTCTGTTCCGGGGGTTACCTTGAAAGGTATTATGACACAGTCTCTCAGGGGAGAGAGCGGGATAAGGCGGGACATACTATGTCCACCCCCGCCCTGCACCACTCAGGGGTTCAAGGCAATACCCTGACCCTCATATGGTTTGGGGCTCAGTCCTCCCTTGTCAAAGGGGAGGACAATACTTGGCAATTTTCGCAGTTTGCGGGTGACCCTGTGGTCAAGGGACTTTATGAAGAAATAGACCTGACATTGAGTCATTTGACATTCACTCGGCATTTGGTCCCCCTTCGGCGGGATTGACATTTGTGATTAACGAATATGGCATCCATCAAAAAAGAGTTAGCAGCATACGGATTGGTCCCCAAGAAAAAATGGGGCCAGCATTTTCTTATTGATCGGAATATCTTGAATAAGGTTATCCGCGCAGCCCAGCTTGAAAGAGAGGATGTGGTTCTTGAAATCGGTCCTGGCGTGGGAGAGATGACTCTTGCTCTTGCTCGTGAAGCAAGGAGGGTGATTGCTGTTGAGATCGATCCGAAGCTAGTGGAGATACTTAAGAGGAAGATGAAGGACTATCCGAATGTGGAGGTGGTCAAAGGGGACATTCTCAAGATTGATTTCAACCAGTTGTGTCGTCGGGAAGGCCAACGGGTTAAAGTAGTAGCAAACCTGCCTTATCAGATTTCAACACCTCTTATCTTTTATTTCATCGGGCTGAAGGTTTTTTTCCCCACACTCACCCTCATGTTGCAGAAAGAGATAGCTGAAAGGCTGGTCGCCGCTCCGGGGACTAAAGCATATGGTCCGCTATCCATCCTCGTTCAATTGTATTCAAACCCTTCGATCTGTTTTTATGTTAAACCCTCCGCCTTCTTTCCTCCTCCCAAAGTGGAATCGGCTGTTGTTCATATGGTTTCTAAAGAAAAACCGATGGTGAAGTTGGACGATGAAAAGTGGTTTAAAAAAGTAGTCAGGGGCTGCTTTGGCTACCGCAGAAAGACCCTTGTCAACGGCCTGAAACATTCCGGACTTCCTCTCCCGCAGAATCTAGAGCGTCGAATTGAGGGTATCGGCATAGATCCGCTCAGGAGACCGGAAACCTTGACGATACAGGAATTTGCTCGCCTGGCAGAAGCTTTGAAACCTTCACAAGTTAGCTGAAACAAAGAGATCAGGAAGCGACGATGAGGCCTTCAACCCGAAACGTGCCGCTGGGAGCGGTTTTTTTACTTTTCTATTTGCAAAACGACTGGCCGATGATTATGTTTACCTTAAAAAACGGGGGAGTGTAAGCAAATGGACATAGAGAAATTCACGCTAAAAGCCCAAGAAGCTCTGCAAGAAGCCAAGGCAATTGCGGAGCGTAAACATCATCAACAGGTAGATGTTGAGCACCTTCTCTCGGCTCTTCTCCAGCAGAAAGAAGGGATTGTGATTCCGATCCTTCAGAAGTTGGGGGCGAATCCAGATCGGGTTGCCTCTCAATTGGAAGAAGATTTGAACCGTATTCCTCAAGTGACGGGTGGAGGAGCTGGGCAGGTTTACATTTCCAGCCGTCTGAACGAAGTGTTGAACATGGCCTGGAAAGAGGCTGAGAGATTGACGGATGAGTATCTGTCCACCGAGCACCTTCTCATCGCTATCTCCGACGAGAGACGAGGGGCTTCCGCTCAGATTCTCCAAAGAAATGGAGTCACTAAGGATGCGATCTTCAGGGTACTTCAAGAGATACGGGGTCCTCACCGTGTGACAGATCAGAATCCAGAGGAGAAGTATCAGGCTTTAAAGCGATACAGCCGGGACCTCACGGAAGAGGCGAGGAAGGGGAAGCTCGATCCTGTCATCGGCAGGGACGATGAAATTCGGAGGGTGATCCAGGTCCTCTCCCGGAGGACAAAGAATAACCCTGTACTGATCGGGGAACCTGGGGTGGGCAAAACCGCCATCGTGGAAGGTTTGGCACAAAGAATCGTCAAAGGGGATGTGCCTGAGACATTGAAGAATAAGAAGTTGGTTGCCCTCGATCTGGGCTCCTTGATTGCCGGTGCCAAATTCAGAGGAGAATTTGAAGAAAGATTGAAGGCCGTTTTAAAAGAAATCACGGCAGCTGCCGGGAATATCATCCTCTTCATCGATGAACTGCATACGCTCGTTGGTGCCGGAGCCGCAGAAGGAGCGATCGATGCATCCAATATGTTGAAGCCGGCCCTCGCACGGGGGGAGCTCAGGTGCGTCGGGGCCACGACACTGAATGAGTATCGCAAGTATGTGGAGAAGGATGCTGCCCTGGAGCGTCGGTTTCAGCCGATTTATGTTAACCAGCCCACAGTGGAGGATACGATCGCTATTCTGCGGGGTTTGAAGGAGCGTTACGAAGTTCACCACGGTGTGAAGATCAAGGATTCGGCACTCATCGCAGCCGCGATGCTTTCACATCGTTACATCTCGGATCGGTTCCTTCCGGATAAAGCAGTCGATTTGATGGATGAAGCGGCCTCGAGTCTGAGAATCGAGATCGATAGCGTCCCCATGGAGATCGACGAAGTGCAGCGAAAGGTGATGCAACTGGAGATTGAACGTCAGGCCTTGAAAAAGGAGAAGGATAATGCCTCCACCGAGCGGTTGAAAAAGATCGAAAAGGAATTGGCCGATCTGAAGGCGGAAGTGAAAGAGAAGACGCTCAAATGGGAGAATGAGAAGAAGTCCATCTCCAAGATTCGAGAAATCAAGGAGCGAATCGAGAAGACGAAACAGGAGATGAAGGAGGCGGAACGGGAGTTAAATTACACGAGGTTGGCCGAGCTTCAATATGGGGAAATGACCCGTCTCGAAAAGGAGATGAAGCAGGAAGAGGAGAGGCTCGCCGAGCTCCAGAAGAGTGAGAAGATGCTCAAAGAAGAGGTGGACGAGGAGGACGTTGCCGAGGTCGTTTCCAAATGGACGGGTATTCCGGTTTCAAGGATGTTGGAGGGAGAGGTTGAAAAGCTCATCCATATGGAAGAGAGGCTTCGGCAGAGGGTGGTCGGCCAGGATGATGCGATCGTCGCTGTTTCTAATGCGGTGAGAAGGGCGAGGGCAGGATTACAGGATCCTAACCGGCCCATCGGTTCCTTCATCTTCATGGGGCCCACGGGTGTTGGAAAGACGGAGCTGGCGCGAGCCTTAGCAGAATTTCTATTCGATGACGAGCAGGCGATGGTGAGAATTGATATGTCCGAGTTCATGGAAAAACATTCTGTAGCCCGACTCATTGGGGCGCCGCCCGGCTATGTCGGCTATGAGGAGGGTGGATTTCTCACGGAAGCGGTCCGAAGAAGACCCTACTCGATCGTTCTGATGGACGAGATTGAGAAGGCCCACGCAGAGGTATTCAACATCCTTCTCCAGATCCTGGATGACGGAAGATTGACGGATGGCCACGGGAGGACCGTAGACTTCAAGAATACAGTTGTCATCATGACCTCCAATATTGGAAGCCAATGGATTGTCGATTTGGGAGAAAAGGATTATGAGGAGATGAGGCGGCGGGTGATGGATGCGGTCAGGGCCCATTTTAAGCCTGAGTTTCTGAACCGGATTGATGAATTGGTGATCTTCCACGGACTCGGGTTAGAGGAGATCAAAGCAATCGTTGAGATTCAAGTCAAGAAGCTCGAGCAGCGGCTTAGTGAAAGAAGAATAGAGCTTAAGATGACCCAAAAGGCAAAAGAGTGGTTGGCAAAGGAAGGATTCGATCCCGCCTATGGAGCCCGTCCCTTGAAAAGGGTGATTCAAAAGGAGATTCAGGATCGATTGGCAATGAAGATTTTGGAAGGGAAGTTCAAGGAAGGGGATGCGGTAACGGCGGACTTGGATGGCAAGAAAGGCGAATTAGTATTCAGGACATAGAGGTGTAACCTAAGAATTTTCTTGACAATATTCAAAAAACTTGTTATGCATACAGAGATTTTTCAAAGGAGGAATAGAGGCACGTAGCTCAGGGGGAGAGCGCTACCTTGACGCGGTAGAAGTCTGGGGTTCAAATCCCCACGTGCCTACCATTGAAACGAATCCACCAAAAAGTGAAGCATAACTTATTGAGAGAAAAGACATTTCTACCGAAAAACTCATGAGGCATCATTCAGACGTTGTATGATTGGATGATGCCTCTTGAGTTTCAACCGAGATGAGAGCAGAAGAGCAGATCACAGTCACATTCCCCGATGGTGTGAAACAGTCGATTCCTAAGGGAGCGAGGATTAATGAATTTTCTAACCACTGGGAGAAAGAGGCTGTGGCAGCACAAATGAACGGTTCCTTAGTTGACCTCTCTCACAGTTTGGAGAAGGATGCTTCGATCTCCTTCATCTCTATCCATTCGAGAAAAGGAATGGATATATTGCGCCATTCCGCAGCCCACGTCATGGCTCAGGCCGTGAAGGAGCTTTTTCCCACGGTGAAACTGACCTTTGGCCCCTCAACGGAGAATGGGTTCTACTACGATTTCGACTATGATCGAGCCTTCACACCACAAGATCTCGAAAAGATAGAAAAGAGGGCATCCGAGATCATCCGACAGGATCATCCATTTGTCCGAAGCGAGGTTTCAAAAGAGGAGGCCATCAAGGCGTTTCGAGAGATGGGTGAGACCTACAAGGTGGAGCATCTGGAAGAGCTCCCGGATCGTGTCTCCCTCTATCAGCAGGGGACTTTCTTGGATTTATGTGAAGGGCCGCATCTTCCTTCTACGGGAAGGATCAAGGCGCTTAAGCTTTTGAGCGTTTCCGGAACCTATTGGAGAGGGGATGCCCGTAACAAGGTCCTTCAACGGATTTACGGTACGGCATTTCCAGAGCCAAAGGCATTGGAAGAGTTTCTTCAAATGCTCGAGGAGGCGCGCAAACGGGACCATCGGAAGCTGGGCAAAGAGCTCGACCTCTTCAGCATCCACGAAGAAGTCGGTCCAGGTCTGGTGATCTATCACCCTAAAGGCGCCATGCTCCGGACAGTTCTGGAGGATTTTGAGAAGAAAGCGCATCTCAGAAGGGGATACCAGATCGTCATCGGACCACAACTGCTCCGATTGGACCTCTGGAAAATGTCCGGGCATTATGAAAACTATCGTGACAAGATGTATTTCACAAAAGTGGAGGATGCTGAATACGGGATCAAACCGATGAATTGCCTCGCCCACATGCTCATCTACAAATCACAGATTCGAAGTTATCGAGACCTTCCCCTGCGATACTTCGAGCTTGGGACGGTACACCGGCATGAAAAATCCGGGGAACTCCATGGCTTGATGAGGGTCAGGGGTTTCACTCAGGACGATGCGCATATTCTCTGCCGGCCTGACCAATTGAATGATGAGATTTGCGCCATCATTGACTTCATCGATGATGTCATGAAGGTTTTCGGATTCGAATATGAGATGGAGCTGAGTACCCGACCGGAGAAGTCGATCGGAGCAGATGAGGATTGGGATAGGGCGACGAACGCCCTGCTTGAAGCGCTCAAGGCGAAAAGCCTGTCCTTTGAAATCAACGAAGGAGAAGGCGCCTTTTACGGTCCGAAGATTGATGTGAAGCTGAAGGATGCGCTCCACCGGAGGTGGCAATGTGCGACCATCCAGGTAGACTTCACCATGCCTGAGCGGTTCGATCTCACCTATGTGGGGAGTGATGGCGAGCGGCACAGGCCGGTCATGCTTCACCGTGTGATCCTTGGCGCCATGGAGAGGTTTATTGGTGTTTTGATCGAACACTTCGCTGGAGCCTTTCCCGTCTGGCTCGCCCCTATCCAAGCGATCCTCTTGACAGTGACAGACCGACATGTCCCTTATGCCGAGAGGATCTATGCTCAATTGATCGAAAAGGGAATCCGGGTTGAAAAGGATTTCCGCAATGAGAAGCTGGGATTCAAGATTCGGGAGGCACAGATTCAGAAAATCCCCTATATGCTGGTGATCGGGGATAGGGAGGAGAGAGAAGAGACGGTCTCCCCGCGGCACCGAAGCGGAGAGGCGATGAAAGGGATGGGAATTGAGGATTTCATCAAGAAGGTCGAATCAGAATATCCGTCGTTATGAACGCATGATTGCAGATTGAGAAATCTGAAATCGACAATCTGAAATTAAAGGGAGGTGGGTGAGATCGGAAGGGATGTTCGAATTAATCGAGAAATTCGAGCGAGGGAAGTGAGGGTCATTGACCCCGAAGGAAAGCAGCTAGGAATCTTACCATTGATTGAGGCACTCCGCACTGCTACAAATTTCGAGCTGGACCTAGTGGAGGTCTCCCCGAAATCAGAACCGCCTGTCTGCCGGATTATGGACTATGGGAAGTTCAAATACCAGCAGAGCAAAAAGGCTCATGACGCGAAAAAGAAGCAGGCAGTCGTCCATCTCAAAGAAGTGAAGATGAGGCCGAAGACAGAGGAGCATGATTTCCAATTCAAGCTCCATCATATCGAGCGGTTTTTGAAAGAAGGAAATAAGACCAAGGTGACCATCGTCTTCAGAGGCAGGGAATTAGCGCATCCCGATCTGGGAAGAAATATGTTGGGCCGGATTGTCGAGGAGGCAAAGGATTGGGCAAAAGTGGAGCAGCCGCCCAAATTCGAAGGAAGAAACTTCGTCATGGTTTTAGCGCCTCTCCAGATTCAAAAATCCCAACAGAAAGCGGATCTTTCTCCCTCTCCCTCAGAAGGCGGAGGATAGCTCAATGAACGAAACAAATAACCAAACAGCAAATTCCAATCCCGCCAGGAGGGACCAAAGGAATCCCAATATCGAATAACCAGTCATTCAAGATTGTTTGATCATTGAATTTATCTATTGGTTATTATTGGATGATGGGTGATTCACTTTTTATCTTGTTGTGATAAGTTCATTGCTCTCTGCTATTCTTTAACCAAAGGGAGGATAACGTGCCGAAACTGAAGACAAATCGAGGAGCAGCGAAACGCTTTAAGAAGACGGGGACGGGGAAGATTAAAGCTAAGAGGGCTTTTGCCCGGCATATCCTAACGAAGAAGTCGGCCAATCGGAAACGAGGTCTCAGGTCCCCAAAAATCATCGCAAAAACGGATTTGAAAGGGATAAAGGCTTTGATCCCGTATATCTAATAGAATCTTATATTTTGGATTGCAGACCTTAAACCCGAGATTTGAAGTCTTCAATCCACAGTCCATCATTGGGAGGGGTATCAATCATGCCAAGGGTAAGAAGTGGACCGAAAACAAGACAGAGGAGAAAGAAGGTCCTCAAGATGGCGAAGGGTTATGTCGGAGGGCGAAGTCGACTCTACCGAACTGCCGTGGATGCGGTGCATCGGGCGCTGGCTTATGCCTATCGAGATCGGAGGGCCAGAAAGAGAGATTTTCGAAGGCTGTGGATCACCCGCATCAATGCTGCTGCGAGGCTTCATGGCCTCTCCTACAGCCGATTAATGAACGGCTTGAAGAAAGCCCATGTTGAGTTGGACCGGAAGATCTTGGCTGACTTGGCGGTGAGCGATCCGGGTGCCTTTTCGAAAATTGCTGAGATGGTGAAAATGGGTGGTGTTGAGAGCAGACGGCAGTAGGAAGCAAGAAGGAAACAGTAGACAGATAGCAGAAGGCAGAAAGCACAATCCAGTATCCGGAATCTAATATCCGGTATTCAGTATCCAGAAGAGGTTTCCTTTGTTAGAGGAATTGGAGAAGATCGAGAAGGAGACGGTGGCAGCGCTCTTGAAAGCGAAGACCGAGAAAGAGGTCTCCGAGATCCGCGTTGTTTTTTTGGGGAGGAAGGGAAGTCTGACGCAGGTCCTCAAACGACTGGGAACCCTGCCGGAAGCAGACCGGAGGGAAATAGGCAAAAGGGCAAACCAATTGAAACTAGATCTGGAGATGAGGATCGAAGAGGCCCTTTCGCGTATTCGAGAGCAAGAAAGAAAAGAGGCCCTGGAAAAGGAGAGAATTGACGTAACGCTTCCGGGTAGGCAGATTCCCTTAGGAAAGAGGCATCCTCTCACCCGAACGCTAGAAGAGATTATCGATATTTTCTCTCACCTCGGCTTCGAAGTGGTGGAAGGGCCGGAAGTGGAGTTGGACTACTACAATTTTGAAGCCCTCAACATTCCAAAAGGGCATCCTGCCAGAGAAATGCAGGCCACTTTCTTCATTTCAGATGAGGTCGTTCTAAGAACCCATACCTCTCCGATGGAGGTGAGGACGATGGAAAAACATCCCCCTCCTGTGCGAATCATTTCTCCAGGGACCTGTTATCGACGCGACTCGGATCCCTCTCACTCCCCAATGTTCCATCAAGTAGAAGGCCTTTTGGTGGACAAAGGGATCACTCTTGCAGACCTGAAAGGGGTGTTGACCTTCTTTGTACATGAGATGTTCGGCAAAGAGACAAGACTCCGATTTCGCCCCAGCTTTTTCCAATTCACAGAACCAAGCGCGGAGGTTGACATAGAATGTTTCATCTGTGGCGGAAGGGGTTGTGGGGTCTGTTCCAATACAGGATGGTTAGAGATTCTGGGTTCTGGGATGACAGACCCCGCTGTATTTGGATTCGTTCATTACAATCCTGAAGAGGTAACCGGTTTTGCATTTGGGATGGGCGTCGAACGCATTGCGATGCTCAAATATGGAATCAACGATATTCGACTCTTCTTCACGAATGATCTGAGGTTCCTTAAACAATTTTAGATTGCAGATTTCAGATTGCGGATTGAAACTGCGAAAAGGAAATCTGAAATCCTAGTTCTGCTATTTTCGAGGAGTAGATGAAAGTCAGTTTGAATTGGCTCAGGGATTATGTCGAGATTCACATGGAGGTGAAAGAACTCATCAACCTCCTGACCATGGCCGGTTTGGAAGTTGAGGAGGCCATCTCAACGGGTGAGGGATTTGAGAAGATCGTTATTGCAGAGATTGATTCTATACAAAGGCATCCCAATGCTGACCGGCTCTCATTGGTCGCGGTAAGGACCTTGGAGGAGAAATTCTCGATCGTCTGCGGTGCGACGAACATCAGAGAAGGGCAGAGAGTTCCATTGGCTCTCATAGGAGCCAGACTCCCGAACGGAGTCGAAATTAAGAGATCGAAGATCAGGGGCGTAACTTCCGACGGGATGCTCTGTTCAGAAACCGAGCTTAATCTGGGCCAGGACGCAAGCGGAATCATGACTCTTCCAGCCGATGCTCCTTTGGGTGTGAATTTGGGTGAAGCGTTTGGCTTGAAGGATACCGTTCTTGATATCAGCATCACACCCAATCGCCCAGACTGTCTTTGCATGATCGGGGTGGCGCGGGAGATTGCCGCCTTGACCCATCAGAGGGTGAGGTATCCGCCTCTCTCTCTTCCTGATCGCGGGGAAGAAATCCATCGAAAAACCTCTGTGACGATCTTAGACCCCGATCTTTGCCCTCGTTATGTGGCAAGGATGGTTGAGGGCGTGAAGATCGGTCCCTCTCCGCTTTGGATGAGAAATCGATTGGAAAAGGTAGGGATCCGTTCCATCAGCAATGTGGTCGATGTGACCAACTTTATCATGATGGAATACGGCCAGCCTCTCCATGCCTTCGATTTTGAACTGTTGGAGGAGGGGAGGATCGTTGTTCGCAGGGCGGAAGCGGGTGAAGAGTTCATCACCCTGGATGGAGTTCGGAGGATCCTGGATAATGAGACGCTCATGATTTGTGACGGGGTAAAACCAGTCGCCATTGCCGGTGTAATGGGTGGCCTCAATTCGGAGATCAAAGAGGATACGAAGGCGGTCCTATTGGAGAGCGCATATTTCGATCCGATGGCGAATCGAAGAACATCAAGGAGACTTGGTCTTGAGACCGAGGCGGCCTTTCGTTTTGGAAGAGGGATCGATTATGGCGGATGCCTTTCTGCAGCGAACCGAGCGGCACAGCTCATAGGGGAATTGGCCGGAGGAAAGGTAGTCGAAGGGGCGATTGACGGCTACCCCAAACCCATCAAACCGAGCCCAATCCGGTTGAGTGTCCGACGGGCCCTTCAGATCATAGGAACACAGATTTCTACGAAGCATGTGAAGACTTACTTGGAGGATTTGGAATTACAAGTCCGAAAGGAAGATGAGGATACCCTCGTAGTGACTCCTCCTTCTTTTCGAGGGGATTTGGAGCGGGAGATCGATCTTGTCGAGGAGATTGCCCGACTGAACGGTTATGATCGGATCCCTGTTACAATTCCCAAGGGTTCTCCTTCATTAGAGAGAGCAAGCAAAGAGTTCCTTTTGGAAAGGAGGGCTGCGGAAGTTCTGATTCATCATGGTTATCACGAGGTCATTACTTATAGTTTCACCTCTTCCACTTCATCGGATCTCATCAACCTAAGCCCTGACGATCCGAGGCGAAACCACCTTCAAATCCTCAACCCGTTGAGCGAGGATTTCTCGGTCCTGAGGACGACTCTTGTTCCGGGTCTGTTGGAGACCGCTGGCTATAATGTCTCGCGGAAAAATCCTAACCTCAAGCTCTTCGAGCTAAAAAAGGTCTTCCTTCCCCAAGAAGGGGAGAAACTCCCTAGGGAAGTGAAATACCTTGCCGGCTTAGCCATGGGGTTTGACCAAGACCCCCATTGGGCGTCTTCTCCAAGGCTGATTGATTTCTATGATATCAAAGGTTGCATCGAAGATCTCTTGGAGGTTCTACAAATTGAGGGAGTCAAGTATAGTAGGGCAGAGGATATCCCTTACCTCCACCCTGGAAAGGCATCGAGGGTCATCCTTGGAAAGGAGGTGTTGGGTGTCTTGGGTGAGGTCCACCCCCAGATATTGAGCCATTATGAGATTCAAGGAAGGGCTTATCTTTTTGAGATCGATTTTGAATCGATGGCGAAATGGGCAGTGAAAGGAAAACGATTCCGGCCCTTGCCGAGATTCCCAGCTATTTACCGGGATCTTTCCACCGTAGTTGACAATACCTTAGAGTCAGGAAAAGTGGTGGAGACCATCTGGACTTTTCGGCAGCCCTTCATCGAGGAGGTGAGCCTCTTCGATGTTTATCGGGGGGCGCCCATCCCAGAAGGGAAGAAAGGGATCACTTATCGAATTCGGTACCAAGCGGAGGACCGGACCTTAACGGACGAAGAGGTGAATCAATATCATGAAGAGGTGATCTCCCGATTGAAGGATATCTTTCCACTGGAATTGAGGCAATAAGGATTCCGAAGAAAGGAGGAAGCGAGCTATGACGAAAGTCGATATCGTTGAAAACATCTATGAGAAGGTGGGTTTTTCCAAAAAAGAGGTGGCTAAGATTGTGGAGTCCATCTTCGACATCATCAAAGAGAACCTTCAAAAGGAGGAGAAGATCAAGATCTCGGGTTTTGGGAATTTTGTCGTCCGGAGGAAGAGGGCAAGGCGAGGTCGCAATCCACAAACCGGGAATGACATTCAGATCACGCCCAGAAGGATTTTGACCTTTAAGCCCAGCCAGGTGTTGAAGGCAACCCTCAACCCTTCGGAAACACCACCGTCACCCTGATGGTATGCGTGGATCGTGTTGGTGAATGGTGAACTGGAACAATACTGAAGGATTGAGAAGCAAGAGATATTCTTGGCCGCGAATCACGATTCACGAAACACGAATGATCAGGTTATCTTGAGAGGAGGAACCTTGGCCAGGTTACTCAAGATTCGGGAATATGAAAATTCCATCTCTTCCGAAAGACTCTACTATCGGATTGGAGAAGTGAGCCGAATCACCGGTCTTAAACCTTATGTTCTCCGCTATTGGGAATCGGAATTCAAAGTGATCAAGCCTCATAAGGAAGGGTCCTTTCAACGGCTCTACAGAAGAAAAGACCTAGACCTCATCCTGAAGATCAAAAAACTTCTTTACGAAGAGGGTTTTACGATTGCCGGAGCGAAGAAAAAGATCCGGGATATGGAAAGAGCGGAAAATAGCCAGATGCAATTGAGACTGGTTGAAAGAGAAACGAATGGGAAGGACAATGAGTTGCTGGTTGCCATTCGGGAGGAATTGAAGGGTATCAGAAGGATGTTGGAATAGCTTGCTTAATAGCCAATAGATCGGCATAGACTTTTGAGATAGAATCGTATATATTGATTAAAGGAAAAATGGAATGATGGTTTTAGACTCATAGAGAAAATAGCCCATCATTGCAAGATCCATTATTCCAGTGTTCCATCGCATCATCATTCCATTATGTTCGTCGGGGCGTAGCGCAGCCTGGTAGCGCACTGGCATGGGGTGTCAGGTGTCGGAGGTTCAAATCCTCTCGCCCCGACCAATGATTTCAATAGCTTAGCTCAATTTTTTGTGGGGCAAAGGAAGTATACCCATTAGTTTTCCTGCGGTTTGTCTCTAACCACTATTTCGGTCTCTTCTACTCAATTCAGCCAGAATTTTGTCACAGTCAAAGTCTGATTCTTAATCGGTTGTGAAAGTCAGGATTTGAACTTAAAGGCACTGTCAAGTCGAAGCCCTCTTAATTCCTGAGCGACCTAAAGTTAACCTCCATTTACCAAATCTTTGGAATTTCTTTCAACTTTGGACAAAAAGTACCATTGAACATAATGGTTTGCTCTATTGAATATCCCCCCGAATTGAAAGTAAACCCTAAAGAATTGAATAGTTACGGAAAGAGAATCAGAACTGTGTTTCCTGGCATGGAATTTGCGTAAAATTAGGAAAAGATAAAACAAATTGAGGTAATTTAAATGATAGAGATGAAACATGATGCTATTTTAACCACAGATGAGGCGACCAAATACTTAAAAATCTCAAAACCCACTTTGTTAAAACATGTTCGCCATGGAAAGATAAAAGCAGTCAAAGTCGGAAGAAGTTGGAGGTTTCTCCAATCAGAAATATATCAATTTTTGAAAGGAGAGGGGAATAAGTAGGTGTGACAGAATCCCCATGTTTCGAAAACACCATAAATACTACGACGGCAGCGGTTATCAGGATGGGTTGACCGGAGAGGTGATTCCTCTCGAAGTGAGGATCATTTCTGTTCCAGACGCCTTCGATGCCATGACGAGCTTGAGAACTTATCCTAAAGCGAAACCACTGGAGAATGTCTTTGCGGAAATGGAGAAGGGTAGGGCAAACAATTTGATTCAAAGATACTGAACATTTTCTTGAGAGGAGAGATTTATAGATGCTGAAAGGACTCGGCCTATGGGTAAGATGCTGCCTATCAGCCATCTAAGGCAGGATGTTGGCCGATGCCTATCAGAACTGAACTTATTAAAAAATAAGAAGGTCCAAGAACGAGACAACCTTTAAGGAAACGGGGGATTTCAAAATTGAAAAAATGGGAGCTGTCCCTAATTTCCAAACGCAGGGGGGGTGACGGTCTCCTATTTTGAGTGGGTTCAGAACCTTCAAGAACTGATCTGGAGTGAAGAGGAGGTTTTGGAGAGATTGACCCGGATCATGCAACGGGGGTTCAAGGAGGTATTGGAAATTTCCCTCGCTAAGAAGATTCCCATGAGAACAGCAGCCTTCGTACTGGGGATCGGAAGGGTGGCTGAGGCCACCAGGCTTAGAGGAATCTATTCTTGATACTGTGATTCAGACAGTAAGACTGGAGACCTCAGACATTAGACCATAGACTCCTGCCATCAGACTGAATATTTTTTTGCAAGGCGTTGGGCGTGAGAGCGTAAGGGGAAACCCCTTACGACTTACGACTTGCGCTCTTGCGAAAGACAAGACTCTGAAGTCCGGTGTCTGAATTGAGTCTTGATTTTTTGGACTTGACAGCCATTGAAATTTTTGTATAGTATTAATCAAAGAAGGCTTTAAATTTACAATCCCTTCGGCTGAAGGGGGATAAAGAGGATTACAAATTTCTACCGTTCGTAGGTGGTAATAGTATTATGAAAAATTAGCTAGATAGAGGTTTTTGAATATAGGCTGAACAGGGCATTGGAGGTGGGGAATGATTGGCCTTAATCAGCCAAAGAGAATGGGCCCTTATGGTTCAGAAGAAATTTTGAGCTATGAGGGCTTTTTTATTCCTTCTTCTGTTGTTGAATATTTCCTACGCTACTATTGATCCTCCGGCGGCGCCGGAGCTTCGGCTCCTAATTTCTCATGGGGGCAGCAAAATGAAAGATCAGAACAAGACGAAAAAAGAACTCATCAATGAATTAGCCGAATTACGCCAACGAGTTGACGAATTAGAAAGATTGGAAAAACACCACACAGAGACCGAAGAGGCACTGAGAGAAAGGGAAGGGCAATTTACACTTGTCGCTGATTCACTGCCCGTGCTCATTTCCTATGTCGACCCGGAGCAGCGCTATCGCTTCAATAATAAGGCGTATGAACATTGGTTTGGACATCTCCGCGAAGAAGTCTATGAAAAGCACATTAAGGAAGTTTTGGGGGAGTTGGCTTATGAGGTGATTCGACAATATGTTGAGACGGCATTATCAGGGCAGGAAGTAGGGTTCGAAAAGTGGATAACCTTTTGGCCTATTTAATGGGTCTGTGAAAAAAGTTTTTCCAAGGAAGCTGATATGAAGCTCACTACCAAATTAATATTACTTTTTATTGCAACAACTCTTTCTACCATTATGATTATGGGGTTATTTTTATATGACGGACTATGGAATGATAGATATAAATCCGTTCAGAGGGAAATATCGAAGCAACTCGATGGTATTGACTTCATGTTGAACATCTTTTTTTATGGAGTTGAGATCGATGTTCGTGCTTTAGCAGCCAATGAGTATGTCCGTTCCCGGGACGACAGGAACTTCACGAGCTTTCTGAACGCAGACGAAGCGACCTTCAAATATAATATAGGAAGGCTTGAACAAAAAATAATCCATATCTTCAGTACCTATCGGTTGAATCATCCGTTCGTGAATTCCATTTACATGAGCCGGGAAAACGGTAGTTTTGTTCGTTCACACAAACGGGAGCGGCCAACACGCTATGACCCTCGAGAACGCCCCTGGTATGTAGCGGCGAAAAAAAACCCAAAAATAGTAGTGAGAACCGAACCCTATCCATCCCTTACCACCCAAGATATCAACATTGGCATTGTCAAAGCATTAGTTGATGAGCAGGGCAATTTCTTTGGTGCCGTAGGAATTGATGTCACCCTGGGCAATTTGACTAACTATATCGATATGTTCAATTCTAAATTGATCCCCGAAGGAGAAGTTTTTCTTCTTGACAGAAATGGCATCGTCTTAGCAAGCCGGGATAAAGACATTCGATTTAGGAATATTAAAGAATATTCTGAGGAGCTATCCAGACGATTGAGTGAAAACAAACAAGGGGTTTCTCCTGTATCCATAAAAAACACCTCCCATTATGTTTTTTCCCGTAAAACCTCAGAAGAGGACTGGAAAATAGCCGTTCTTATCCCATCCTGGTATATTGAAAAACAAATACGATGGCCGGTTTTGTTGACGATTTTAGGAATTTCTCTCGGTTTTTTGCTCCTAAGTATTTTGACGTTGGCCGGGTTGAACGTCTTTGTGCTACACCCGGTAAAGAGATTCAAAAAAGAGATCGATGATGTGACGAAAACAAAGAACCTGAACCGTACCATCAAGATTCATTCCCGGGATGAAATTGGAGGTTTAGCCGACTCTTTCAACAAAATGATTAATACGTTAAACCAAACCCAGCGGACCCTGATGGATGCAGAGAGAGAATTGAGGGAACATCGGGACCACCTCGAGGATCTTGTCAAAGTACGGACAGAACAATTAGCATTGGCAACGGAAAGGGCAGAAGAGTCTGACAGACTTAAATCTGCCTTTCTGGCAACCATGTCTCATGAACTCCGGACACCCCTTAATTCTATCATTGGTTTTACCGGCATTCTGCACCAGGGTCTCGCAGGCCCCCTAAACGATGAACAAAATAAACAACTCGGTATGGTTCAGAACAGCGCTCAGCATCTTCTGGAACTTATCAATGACGTGCTCGATATTTCGAAGATTGAGGCAGGCCAACTTGAGATTGTTCGGGAAACTTTCGACCTAAGAAGATCCCTTGATAAGGTGATTAATCTGGTATTACCCATGGCAGAAAAAAAGGGACTTCCGATTTACCTTCATATGACAGATCCAATAGACGAATTTACAGGTGACCAGAGAAGAGTAGAACAAATACTCATCAATCTTCTCAATAATGCGATCAAGTTTACGGAAATGGGTGAGATAAGAGTGGACTGTTCTCTCCATGATTCAAAAGTCATCCTATCCGTGAGCGACACCGGAATCGGTATCAAGCCAGAAGACATCGAAACGATTTTCAAGCCTTTCCGCCAGATTGATGCGGGACTTTCTAGAAAGTATGAGGGAACCGGTCTGGGTCTTTCTATCACAAGAAAGCTGGTCAATATGATGGGTGGCGAAATTCATGTAAAGAGTGAAGAGGGTGTGGGGAGCACCTTCAGCGTCATCCTGCCAATTTGTTGAGGAAATCGTAACACTTTAGCGCTTTGAAATGGAATGTCATTTGTCCTCCGGGTCCCACCAAGGACGGGGCTTCCAAAGTTTTTTGAATGCGGTCTTTCATATTTTATGGCATTGAAACAAAGAAAGTGAACAAGGCGACGCAATACTATTAGAGCCATCTGTATGATCCAGTAAAAGGTTTCCGCTCTGAAACTTTTTCAGTCCCGCCCTTGGCAGGACCCGGTATCCAATGGGTTGGTTTTTCAAAGCGCTATAGTATTACAGGAGAACAAATATGAGTGATACACTGCTCGTCATCGAGGATAATGACCAAAATAGGTATTTAATGAAATATTTGCTTGAAAAAAACGGGTTCCGAGTGGAGGAAGCCTCGAGTGCAATGGAGGGAATCGAAAAGGCACTTTCTGGAAAATATCTTGCCATAATTCTGGATATTCAATTGCCCGATATGGATGGGTATGCGGTCGCCAGAAAGTTGAGAACAGTTGAAGAACTCAGAGAAACACCGATTATTGCAGTAACGTCGTATGCCATGATTGGTGATAGAGAGAAGGCATTAGGCGCGGGTTGCACGGGATATATCGAAAAGCCGATCGACCCTGACTCCTTTGTAGGGGAGATAAATAAATACTTAGTGTCGTTCAAAAGGTGAGGCATAAATGTTTTTACAGCCGAGCGAAATAACCAACCCCTTTAGAAAAATTCCGAAATCTCCCGTCCCCTTGTAGGGGGGGATGAAGGTGAGGGGGTAACTAATTGAATTTATTAATAAACTTTGTCGAATTCTCACCCCCACCCTCACCCTCCCCCGTCGAAGGGGGAGGGGGTTCTGCTTGGAATTGGAGTTGCTTTGAGTGGTTCATTAAAATGCCTCACCTTTTGAACGTTACCAAATACTTATGAAATCACGATGGAAGAGGGCTAACGGAAAAGGGTGAAAGGAAGGTGAGGGTTATATGAAGATTATAGTAGTGGATGATAATGAACAGAACTTGTACCTCTTGGAGGTCTTGCTCAGGAGCGAGAAATATGAGGTTGTGTGTGCAAGAGATGGCTTAGAAGCCCTTGAGCACCTGAGAAAAGGATCCTTCAGTCTCATCATATCCGATATCCTTATGCCCCGCATGGATGGGTTTCAGCTGTGCAGAGAATGTAAAGTCGATCCCCACTTGAAATATATTCCCTTCATTTTCTACACAGCCACCTATACGGATCAGAAAGACGAAGAGTTTGCCTTAAACCTTGGAGCTGACAGGTTTATCGCAAAACCTATCGAGCCCCAGATATTTCTGACCACCATCGGGAAGGTTATTAAGGAATATGAAAAAGGGGCCCTGACGGCGAAAGAATCCTTCATCAAAGATGAAGAACTGTACTTGGTCGAGTATAACAAACGCCTCATTCAGAAACTCGAAAAGAAGATGCTTGATCTGGAAATAGCACATAAAACCTTGGCAGAGAGTGAGAAGAAGTACCGCATCCTTGTAGAGAACGCAGTAGAAGCGATCTTCGTAGCCCAAGAAGGCATGATCAAGTTTGTCAACCCAAGGGCTACAGAAATGATCGGGTATACCCCGGAAGAACTGACCTCCAGACCTTTCACCGAGTTCATCCATCTGGATGATCGCGCGCTGGTTCTGGAACGATACGCCCAAAGGCTTCAGGGGTTCACGATTCCTTCCACCTATGCCTTTCGGATTGTTCACCGTTCGGGAGATCCGCGCTGGGTGGAACTGAACGCGGCTCTCATAGAATGGCAAGGGAAACCGGCCACCTTGAATTTTTTGACCGACATCACCGAGCGCAAGCAGGCGGAGGAGGAAATCCGCCGGCTCAACGAATCGCTGGAGCAGCGGGTGCAGGAGCGCACGGCCCAGCTCGAAGCCGCCAACAAGGAGATGGAGGCATTCACTTACTCTGTATCGCACGACCTGCGAGCCCCGCTGCGCGCAGTTGATGGATATACACAAATCCTCCTCGAGGACCATTCCGTCCACCTAAATGAGGATGCCCAAACCATTTGCCGCAACATCCGAGAAGGTGCGCAGCGTATGGGCCAGCTCATCGACGATTTGCTTGCCTTCTCCCGCCTGGGCAGAGCCGAGATGAAAGTCTCGCCTATCGACATGCACAGGCTCGCCAACTCGGTATTCTTCGAACTCACCACCCCGAAAGGTCGTGAGTCCATTGATTTCCGGCTGCAACCATTGCCCCGTGCCGAAGGTGACCCAACGATGGTCCGGCAGATATGGATGAACCTGATTTCGAATGCGCTCAAATTCAGCTCAAAGCGTGAGCGGCCCACCATCGAGGTTGGGTGGCAAGAGGGAACTCAGGAGACTATCTATTCTATTCGAGACAATGGTGCCGGATTTGACAAGCGGTACGTTCACAGATTGTTCGGAGTTTTCGAGCGCCTCCACAGCACGCGGGAATTTGAAGGAACCGGTGTTGGATTGGCAATTGTCCAACGCATCGTTAACCGGCACGGCGGGCGTGCGTGGGCAGAAGGGGAGACCGACAGGGGTGCGACGTTTTACTTCACGATGCCTAAGAAAGGAGAACGGGATGAGTGAAGTGAATGCTTTCGAAATTCTCCTAGTCGAAGACGATCCTCGGGACATAGAGCTAACCGTTCGCGTACTGCGAAAACGTAATCTGGCTAACAAGTTACACGTGGTGGAGGATGGTGCAGATGCCCTGGACTTCATTCACTGTCGAAACAAGTATGAGCAAATGAATATTACCTCCTCCCCCAAGGTCGTTTTCCTTGATCTCAAACTTCCCAAAGTGAGCGGCCTCGAGGTGCTCCGACAACTCAAAGCAGACGAGAAAACACGTTCGATTCCCGTCGTTATTGTGACCTCCTCACGCGAGGACCCTGATATTAAACAGGCCTACGCGCTGGGTGCCAACAGTTATGTGGTTAAACCGGCTGACTACGATGAATTCCAGAAGGCCGTTACCCAGTTGGGTCTCTACTGGCTTCTAGTGAACCAGGCTCCCGCGCTAACCATCGTGAAAGGATAGTCTGGGGAAATCACTAAAGGAGAAGCCTATGGATAACGTCGTGCGCATCCTCATCGTTGAAGATCTTCCCTCGGATGCCGATCTGGCTAAGCGAGAGATCACCTCAACACTTTCTTTGTGTGTTTTTGAGGTAGTTGAAAAACAAGAAGACTACCTTGCAGCCCTCGAGAGGTTCCAGCCCGATCTTATCATATCGGATTACAAAATGCCGCATTTCGACGGGTTGACGGCACTGAAGCTGGCGCAGCAAAAGGTGCCGATGGTACCTTTCATTATCCTCACCGGATCGATGAACGAGGCAATAGCGGTAGAATGCATGAAGGCGGGTGCGACGGACTACGTCATCAAGGAGCATATCAAGCGGCTGGGACTTGCTGTCGTAAGTGCACTTGAACAGAAGCGCCTACGCATTGAAAAAGAGCGGGTCGAAACAGAGGAGCGTGCGGCACAGAACGCACTACGGGAGAGCGAGGAACGGTATCGCTCCTTCTTTGACAACAGTATCGATGCTGTCCTTTTGACTTCTCCTGATGGGAATATCCTGAAAGCCAATGCTGAAGCCTGCCATATTTTTGGCTACACAGAGGAAGAACTTCGTCAAGTCGGGAGGATTGGTGTTATTGATACCTCGGATCCACGATTGTCTAGTGCACTAGAAGAAAGAAACCGGACAGGCAAATTTAAGGGTGAACTCACTATGATACGTAAGGATGGGACAAAATTCCCAGGAGAAATATCGAGCGCCGTATTTAGAGACAAGGATGGTGTTGTTAGAACAAGCATGATCATTAGGGACATCACGGAGCGCAAGTGGGCGGAGAAAGAGATGACCGCCCTTCAAGAACAATTCCGTCAATCCCAGAAAATGGAGGCTATTGGTCGTCTCGCCGGCGGTATTGCCCATGATTTCAACAATCTCCTCACCATCATTAAGGGTTATAGTCAACTCTTTCAGATCGACCTTAAAGAAAGTGACCCGCGGAGGGGAAACATCGAACAGATCACAAAGGCTACAGACCGGGCGTCGGGTTTTATTCGGCAGCTTCTTGCTTTCAGCCGCCGCCAGATCTTGGAGATGAAGATTCTCGATCTCAATCTTATCCTGAGAGATCTGGAAAGGATGCTGCGCCGTGTCATCGGTGAAGACATTGAGCTGATCATTCTTTTGGCAGATGGTTTGGGAAGAGTGAAGACAGACCAAGGACAGTTCGAACAAGTCGTCATGAACCTTGCGGTTAACGCAAAAGATGCAATGCCTAATGGAGGGAAGCTCACCGTTGAGACAGCCAATGTCGATTTGGATGAGGCGTATGCTTGTAGCCACATTGATGTTATCCCGGGCCATTATGTGATGTTGTCCGTTAGCGATACAGGAATAGGAATGACTTCTGAGGTGAGGGAACAAGTCTTTGAGCCTTTCTTCACCACCAAGGAGACAGGTAAAGGGACAGGATTGGGCTTATCGACTGTCTATGGGATTGTGAAGCAGAGTGAAGGCCACATCTGGGTTTATAGTGAACCAGGGAAGGGAACAACGTTTAAGGTCTATCTTCCCAAGGCAGAAGGGCCCCTTGACAGTATCGACAGGAAAGTGCTGATCGGAGAGCTTCCCCATGGAAGCGAGACGATTCTGATAGTTGAGGATGAAGAGGGTGTCCTGAAATTGACCGTTGATCTCTTAACACAGCATGGATACAAAGCTTTGGGGGCGCGCAATGCGGAGGATGCCTCGCGTTTGGGTGAGCAGCACAAGGGCCCCATTTCGCTGATGATAGCCGATGTCGTGATGCCCGGAATAAAGGGCCCCGAATTGTATGGAAGTCTTGCCTCCGTACATCCGGAGATGAAGGTTCTCTACATGTCAGGCTACACAGAAGATGCGATTGCTCTTCATGGGGTTCCCGAAAAAGGGATGAATTACATCCAAAAACCCTTTTCGATGGAAGGGCTGACACAAAAAGTGAGGGAAGTGCTGGACAAATGAGTTTGGAGAAGATCACCTGTCGCCTGATAAAAACTTACAAACCCTTTATAAACGGCACCTTAAAATCCCCCCCTACGACAGGGTTAGCATTAAGATCTCACCCTTTCAGGGCTGCCCAGATGCCTGTCCTGCCATTACTTGACATATCCATCTCTGCTTTTTGGGGCCGCAGTCTCTGTTGCAATGGGTGCCTCGCCATGCTACACTAGGCAATGGGGTAAGGGGGAAATCCCCCCCGCTCCAACCACTTATCATTCAGCAGTAGGCTTAAGGGTTAAGGCAGAAGATCTTGCCTCCCTCCTTTGATCTTAAACTTTCGTCACTAAACTATGGCCCAGCGACTGAGAATTCTGGTCACAAATGATGATGGAGTCCATTCGGAAGGCCTCATCGTCCTGGCAAAGGCACTCTATGAGATTGGGGAAGTTTTCGTCGTCGCCCCTCAAACAGAGAAGAGTGCCATCGCTCACTCTCTCACCCTTCATCGACCCCTTAGAGTGGAGAGGATGAAGAAAAATGTCTATGCGGTTGATGGAACCCCTGCTGATTGCGTCCACCTAGGAGTGAATGCCATCCTCCCCGAACGACCGCGATTGATCGTCTCGGGTATCAACAAGGGAGGGAATCTGGGGGATGACATCACCTATTCTGGGACTGTTTCTGCTGCTTTTGAAGGGACGTTGTTGGGAATCCCTTCTTTCGCCATCTCCTTGGTTTCAAGAAGTCATTTCAAATTCCATACGGCTGCCCGTTTTGCTGTGAGGGTAGCACAGCATATTCTCAAGAAGGGTCTTCGCAAAGACACCCTTCTCAATATCAATGTCCCCAATCTGAAGGAAGAAGAGATCAGATCCTATAAGATTACCCAACAGGGGAGATGGGTCCATAATGGGAGTGCAGTCATTGAAAAGTTGGATCCAAGAGGTAAGAAGTACTATTGGATCGGGGGTGGACAGTTGATCTTTGATAAGAGAAAAGGCACCGATTTCGAGGCGGTGTCCAATTCCTATATCTCCATTACCCCACTCCACCTCGATTTGACGCACTATCCATCCATTCAGCCACTCAAAAAGTGGAGACTTTAGACTGGGCTTCCATCCCACCTTGGTGGGGCCCAATAGATGACAATTCCCCAATGATCGAAGAATGAGATAGTCAGTAAATGGTTGATACGAGTAGAGGTGAATAAAGTGAGGCCGGTGGAGAAACGGGTTTATATCGAGACCTATGGTTGTCAGATGAATGAACATGATTCGGAGCGGATACTTCGGATCTTGGAAGGATGTGATTACTCAGAGACGAAAGAGGCCGAAGAGGCCGATCTCATCCTCATCAACACTTGTTGCGTCCGGGAAAAACCCGAGCACAAAGTCTACAGTGCTCTGGGAAGATTCAAGAAATTGAAGGACGAGAAGGGCACGATCATCGGAGTGGCTGGGTGCGTTGCCCAGCAAGAAGGCGACCGACTCTTGGATAGGATTCCTTATTTGGACATCGTCATTGGAACCCATGCGATTCCAATACTTCCGCAACTGTTACGAAAAATAGAAGTTCCCGGG
>JBEKDJ010000007.1:0-32465 GCA_050014415.1 Thermodesulfobacteriota bacterium
GCACCTTTGGTCACGTTCCAGGTCTGGTATCGTGTCGGGTCGAGGAACGAAGCGTGGGGAAAGACTGGCCTCTCCCATATGCTCGAGCATATGATGTTTAAGGGGACCCAAAAGGTCGGTCCTGAGGAGTTCTCCCGGATCATCCAAGAGAACGGAGGAAATGATAACGCTTTCACATCCCATGACTATACAGCCTACTTTGAGAACCTCAGCGCAGATCGAGTCGAGGTATCATTGGACCTCGAATCGGACAGGATGCAGAACCTCCTCCTCCGGGAAGAGGATTTTCGGACGGAGCGAATGGTGGTGATGGAGGAGAGGAGGCTGCGCACAGAGGACAATCCTACGGCCTATCTTCAGGAGCAGATGGAGGCGACTGCATTCCAGCTACAACCCTACCACTGGCCCATCATCGGCTGGATGGAGGATATCGCACGCTTTACGCTTGAGGATTTGAAATCGCACTACCGGACCTATTATCATCCAGCCAATGCCTTTCTCGTCGTGGCGGGAGATTTCAAGAAGGAGGATCTGCTTCCCAGGATTGAGAAGGCCTTTGGCCCGTATCCGAAAGGGACAGTGCCAAGTCAGGAAAGGGACATTGATCCGAAGCAGGCCGGCGAGCGAAGAATCTTTGTGAAAAAGGAGGCTCAGCTTCCGTCCATTGTCATGGGTTATCATGTCCCGAACCTTCGCGAGCCGGATAGCTATGTGCTAGAGGTGATCGCCGCTATCCTCTCGGGTGGGAAGAGTTCCAGATTCTATCAGAGCCTTGTTCGCGAAAAGAGACTCGTGCTGAGTGCTGACGCGGATTACTCCCTCCTCTCTAAAGATCCTGGGCTTTTCTATTTTTCTGCGGACCTGCTTCCAGACAAAGACATGGCTGAAGTGGAGAAGGCCTTAGATCAAGAAGTGGACCGACTTCAACGAGAGTTGGTGGGGGAGACAGAGCTAGAAAAAGCGAAGAATCAACTGGAGGCCTCTTTTGTATTCGGCCAGGATTCCCTGTTTTATCAGGCCATGCTCCTGGCCCAGTTCGAGATATGTCTGAGTTGGAGAGGGATCGATGACTATATCTCTTCTATCCGTAAAGTCTCTCCAGAAGACATCCAGCGAGTTGCCAAGCAGTATCTCGTGCCTGACAGTCGGACCGTAGGGATTCTCATACCCCTGCCGCCTAAAGAGGGAAAGTTTATACCTGGTGAGCCTTCCATCAAAGAGCAAATAATCAGATAGATGGAAGCAGTACGGAGTTCAGTTTGAAGGAAGGTAAGAAAGAATGATTCTAGATTCCAGATGTCCTAATTCGCAATCAGCAATTCGAAATCTGCTGTTAAAATGCCTTTTCATCTTCGTATTCTTGATGTTGTGTGTAGGTCTGCAAGGCAGCTACCTCCAGGCCATGCCTGCGGTTGAGAGGATGGTCCTCCCTAATCACCTTGTCCTTCTCGTTAGCGAGGAGCATTCGCTTCCTTTTGTCACCCTGCAGCTTCTTATCGATGCGGGATCTCGGAACGATCCCCCTGGAAAAGAGGGTTTGGCGAGCCAGGTGGCAAGGGGTTTACTTCTCGGTACCTCCAAGCAAAGTGTTACCGCAATAAATGAGGAGCTCGATTTCATGGGCGCCTCGCTTAATGCTTCGTCTGGAAGAGACTATGCCACGATCAGTCTCAAGGTCTTGAAGAAGGATCTAGACAAGGGGCTCAATCTCTTTATGGAAGTTCTTACCCAGTCCACCTTCCCCGAGGAAGAGATACGGAGGGAGTTGGAGAAGAGTCTGGCTGCCATCCAATCCGAAGAGGATCGGCCGGAAGCGATAGCAGAAAAGGAGTTCCAAAAGACGCTCTTTCTCAAAAGCCCTTATGCCCATCCGGTTGAAGGGACGAAGGAATCACTTCCCAAGATCACACGGGAAGCTATTCTCCAATTTTACCGTACCTACTACCATCCCAATGAAGCCATCCTTGCCGTTGTGGGAGATATTACATCGGGAGAAGTGGGGTCGAAACTTCTGCCCCGCCTTGCCAAATGGACAATGGAAGAGGTTCCCAAGGTGCCTTTCATCAGCACCTTTGCGAAAGAGCAGAAGACGGTGAAGATTGACCGACAGATCAGCCAGGCCAATATCATCCTTGGGCATTCGGGGGTAAGCCGGGAGAACCCGGATTTCTATACCCTCACCGTGATGAATTACATTCTTGGAGGCGGGGGATTTACCTCCCGATTAGTGGAGCAGATTCGAAGCAGGAGAGGGCTCGTTTATTCAGTCGGCAGTTTCTTCGATGCCGGCAAGTATCCTGGTTCATTCCAGATGATTCTTCAGACCAAAAACTCATCCGCACGAGAGGCGATCTCTCTCTCCCTTAAGGAGATGGAGCGTATTCGAAACGAGCTTGTCTCCGAGAACGAACTGGAAGGGGCAAAGCGATATCTCATTGGAAGTTTCCCTATGCGCCTCGATACTCAGGGTAAGCTAGTTAATTTTCTCATCCAGGTGGAGTATTACGGCCTGGGTTTGGATTATCCTGAGAAGTACCCGTCCCTGATCAGATCGATCACGAGAGAAGAGGTGCTTCGAGTTGCAAAGACCTATCTTCATCCTGAGAATTACGTTCTTGTTATTGTCGCCAACCTGAAGGAAGCCGGAATGGAATGAGAGGAGGATCTATTTGTGGCAAATCCAGAAAAAGTCATTTTAAAAATCATTTCAGTCGAAGGAACCTGTGCTGCCAAACACTTCGTGGGCCAAGAATTTGATCTTAGCAAAGACTTTATACTCGGACTATCCGGTGATCCTCATGCTATTTGTCCTTCTGCATTTCACACCATTTTCCCATCGTGGCGAGTGCTCCGACACGGTGGGGAGTTTCCTTGGGAAAAGGATAAAGATAAAACGACCATTGCCTGTCCCGATCCATACAATCCCGTGGTAATGGAACTGAGAAGGATTAAGGAATAGGTTCTATTCAAGAAGATTCTCAATTGACACATCTTTCTACAACCGCTAAACTATCTCTAAAATGAATTGGTAGCGTCGGCATTTACTGCCGACGAAGTCATTACACGCCTCCAATAAATGAGGGTGCTCCAGTTCTAACTAAATCAACCCTATGACTGCAAAAAAAGAGTATTGGCAGATCAATACAGAACGAATTGCCGCTGAGATACGCTCGGCTGCCTCAGAATCCCGCACCGAGGAAGATCTCAAGATGCATGTTGAGCCAATATTAAGGCGATCATTTAAGGACATAGGTATAGACGTCGACATTGTCGCCTACGAGAAAGCCACCGCTCTCAGAGCAAAGATGGACGCAGTCTACGGTTATTTGATCATTGAATATAAGGTTCCTGGCAAATTGGCAACGGCTCCAGGTCAAAGGGAGGCCAAGAAACAACTTCAACGATATCTCTCAGAAGAAGCAATCAAATACCGACCACAAGAAAAAGCATTCCTTGAAAAGGCCATTGGAGTATCCATAGACGGGCAAATGATTATGTTCGCACGGTATACCCAGATGGCGAAGGTTGTTTCAACACCTGTCCCTATAGCACCTGATCAACAAGAGTTATTCCCTGAAAAGTCAGCCAGACCTGGATTCCACTTTTTAGGACCTTACCCAATCACAAAGGATAGCCTTACAAACCTCCTCGTTTTTGTCCGAGCTGCTGCCAGAAGACCTCTCACTGCAAAGGATCTTAGCGATGTATTTGGCCCCGAGCATGAAGTAGCTCGGCAGGCTGTTTCGGAAATCTATTCGGCAGTCATGCGAGCCCAGAGGCTCAGTGCTCCATCGAGGGTCAAGGCTTTTTTTACTGAGTGGGACAGGATTTTTGGGGTTGTCTATGGTCAGGCCCTTGAGAAGGCCGAGAAGGCAGCAGAAGAGACTGCGGGTCTTTATCAAATGCCAGGGGGTGTGAGGCTCAAACAGCTTCTCTTTGCTATACATACCTATTATGCTTTTCTCATGAAAATAATCGCTGTCGAGCTTCTCTCCATGCAGAGGGAGAGTACGATCACATCTTTTGTAAGAGACCTCGGAGCCTTAGATGATGATGCTCTTAAAGAGAGGCTCGAGAGGCTCGAATCCGGGGACGATTTCATGGATCAAGGGATTGAGAACTTCTTGGAAGCTGATTTCTTTCGATGGTACCTTGATGGCTGGAATCGGTCTCTTGCTAATGTCTTCCGCACCATTGTTCGTGCCCTATCCGCCTTTGAACCAGCGACACCTGTTTTGGAACCAGATTGGACCCGCGACCTGCTGAAGAAACTTTACGAGATGATCGTTCCGAGAAAGCTCCGACATGACCTTGGCGAATTCTATACGCCAGACTGGTTGGCAGGATACCTGATAGAACGGAGTGGTTACAAAGGAGACCCAAATATCCGATTCTTAGACCCGGCCTGCGGGTCTGGCACATTCTTGGTGGACGCTATACGCCGCGTGATACAGAATATCAGGTCGAGAAAAAGGATCGATTGGGAAAAAGTAGGCCGTCTCATACTGAACAACATCGTAGGATTCGACCTCAATCCACTGGCCGTCCTTGCCGCCCGAACAAACTATCTAATTGCTTTCGCTCCCTTTATCTCTTTTGTCAGACCGATTTCCATCCCCGTCTATCTCTGCGACTCCGTTTTAGCTCCTAATCGGACGAGCAAGGAGGGAGAATTTGATTTCGGAGGCGTAACCTTTTCTACAACCAAGGGTGATTTTCTCTTCCCTTACGTCATGCAGGAAAAGGAGAAGATTGACCAATTTACCTCTTTGATCGAAATCGGTTTAAAAGGAAAACAGGAACCCGAAGGCTTTGAGCCGCTTTTAAGAAAAAGACTTCCCATTTCCGAAAGCGGTATAAGACTCCTCTTAAAGGTTTATAGTCGCATCAAAGAGCTGGAAGACGAGGGTGAGAATGGGATCTGGGCTCGATATATCAAGAATGCTTTTGCTCCTTCCTATCTAGGACGTTTTGACTATGTGATTGGTAATCCTCCCTGGATACGATGGGGATATTTATCCGATGACTACCGAAAAAGAACTCTCGATCTATGGCAACGATATGGGCTTTTTTCTTTAAAAGGCCATGAAGCGAGATTGGGAGGAGGGGAAAAAGATTTCTCTATGCTGTTCACCTATGCCTCATGCGACTTTTATTTGAAGGATGGTGGCAAGTTGGCTTTTCTCATCACCCATGAGGTTTTTAAATCTAAGGGTGCAGGTGAAGGATTCAGACAATTTGAAATTAAGGAGAAAAAGGTTCCTCTCCATGTCATTCTCATGGAAGATATGGTGGACCTCAAGCCCTTTCAAGCAGCGAATAAGACTTCCTTGTTCGTGCTGGAAAAGGGGCAAACCACTTCTTACCCTGTCCCTGTTGTCATTTGGAAGAGGCTTGCGGGAACTGGATCCACTCCAGCGGATTGGGCATTGTCTGAAGTGCTTTCTCACACAGAACGAAATGAAGTAGAGGCAATCCCTGTTGATCCATCCCGACCAAACTCCTCATGGCAAACAGCCACATCCTCTTCACTGAAGTGGTCTAAAAGGATGAAAGGTGAAGACCCATATAAAGCCCGTCTCGGGGCAAGGGTAGAACCTTATGGCGTTTTCTGGCTTCGAATAAAAGAGGTCCGTCCTGACGGTCTCCTCGTTGTCGAAAATATGGTGGAGCGGGGAAAGAGGGATATTCTCTCAACTTCTGCTGCCATTGAAAAGGATCTTGTCTTCCCGGCGGTGAGTGGAGGGGATATTATTAAGTTTGGGATTAAGTCTCACTTTTATGTATTAGTTGCTCAGGACCCCAAAGAACGAAAAGGGTATGAAGAAGCTTGGATGAGTACCAATCTTCCACTTACTTTCGGCTATCTTACCCACTTTAAAAATGTCTTGGTTGAAAGAGCGGCTTATCAAAAATATTTTCATAAAGAGATTAAGCGGGATAACAAAGTAATCAAGAAAGAACCCATCGCACCATTCTACTCCATGTACAATATCAGTGAGGAATTATTTACCAAATATCGTGTTGTATGGAAACGGATGGCATCTAAGATGACTGCTGTGGTCCTCTCCAGGCTCCGCACTCCCTTTGGGTTGAAAACAGCCATTTCCACGGATACAACTTCTTTCTTCCCTGTTGAGGATGAAAAGGAGGCCCATTATTTATGTGGTATTTTGAACTCAGATGTTGTCGATCAGTATATTCGGAGCTTCTCTTCCGCAGGGAGGGGCTTCGGAGCTCCGTCCGTAATGAGCCACCTTGCCATTCCCAAGTTTAGCATTGATAATAGGATACATAAAGAGATTGCCGAACTTTCCCAGAAATCCCATAATCTAGTGTCACAAGGAAAAGATATTGAAACATTTCAAGATGAGCTAAATGATTCGGTGGAAAGATTATGGAATATAAAGTCCTAACACCCTCGGATCAGGAATATCCCAAGCGCTTGCTTGAACGCCTTGGTCAATCTCGTCCTGAGCAGATCTACTACTGGGGTCCTTTGGATCTGTTTAAAAGGTTCACGATGGCGGTAATCTCTGCCGACTCGATTACCGGTTTGGCGATGATGGCTGCCAATCAGTTGTTATTTACAATTCGTGAATACGACCTCAATCTCATTGGCGGATGGCATTCGGTTATGGAGACAGAAATATTCCGGCTTGGACTCTTTAGAAAAAACCTCTCAGTGACCTTATTTACAGCAAAAGGCTTAGCCTGTGAAACCTTTGATTCATTCCTAGAAACGAGATTTTATCCTCCTCTTCATGAGTTTCCTGAAAGGGGAGAATATTTTCGCCGAGCAAAGGAAGGAAGACTATTGATGCTATCCATTTCTTCCCCGGAGGAGAAAAGGATGAAGCGACCTGATATTATTAATAGGAACTGGTTGGCTTGTGTTTTATCCGATGTGGTGTTTGTTCCCTTTGCAGAGAAAGGAACTAAAACCCTCACGTTGGCTAAACGAGTTCTCGCTGCTCAGATTCCTATTTTTACATCCGATCATGAGGACAATAGGGCACTCCATCAGTCAGGAATCTCAGGTTTCAAACGAAATTCGGTCGGTGATTACCTGGAGAAACTGGGTGCCCATCGGGCCCAGCTACCTGAAAGAGAAACAAGCAAAACAATATTGTGTGAACCACATATTGAACCAGAAAATAAACCTCCCGGGTTAATTCAAGGGAAATTGAATTTTTAATTGAGCCCAAACATTGGTCTTTCCTTTCGCAATATTTCCTCCTTCTTATCTGGAATACTGTAGGGGGTACAGACTTCTCGATAGGTAGAAAGAACTGAGATAAGATCATTTTGAAAGGAGATAAACCATGTTGAATCTAGAGGTGAAAACAAAACTGTCGCAGGAAGAAACCCTTAAGCGGTTCAAGAAGTATTTTGGGGAGGGAGGATTGGGCCTGGAGATAGCTGAAGAGATGCCTCAGTGTCTCAGTTTTCAGGGTGGAGGGGGCCACGTCACTGCAACCGTATGCTCAGAAGATGATAAAACCAGAATTACTCTGGTAACTCAGGAATGGGACTATCAGGTGAAGAAATTTGCATCGACTCTTCCTTAATCACGAGGGACTGAGGGTCTAAAGCTTTGTGCAATCTTTCTTATAGGGAGGAATGATGATGGACGAAAAGGACCGGCTAAATGCTTTGGAAGTGGCACTCAATAATGAGATGAGAGAGCGGGAATTCTACCTTAAGAATGCCAAAAGAACGAAAAACCCTCTCGGAAAAGCCATGTTCAAGCAGATCGGGGATGATGAGCTAGAACATTACGAAAGGTTGAAACAACTCCATCAAAAGTGGGCGAAGCAGGAAAAATGGCCTGAGACCGTCCCTCTCAAAGTGAAAGATACGGTCGTGAAGGATATCCTCCTCGATTTCGTCAAGAAAGTAGACAGGACAGGCAAAGGGGATTCGGATGACTTAGAGGCTGTCAGGACCGCCCTAGATTTTGAGGCGAAAGGCGCGAAGTTCTATGCCGAGCTGAGGGACAGCGTCTCGGACCCCAAAGAGAAGCAATTCTTCGATCTCTTGTCAAAGATGGAAAATGAGCATTATCTTTCATTGAAGGATACAGAAGAGTACTTTATTGATCCTGCCTCGTGGTATCGAATGGTAGAACGCCACACCTTAGATGGAGGGTAGTCGGTGAGCCTCTTCTAAGGTCGGGATGCCTCTCCTCCCTCCGAGATCTCGGCATTTGAGGGCTGCCACTGCATTGGCAAATCTCAAGATTTCTGTAAGCTCCCAATTCTGCAAGAGTCCGTAGATGAACCCCGCATGGAAGATATCGCCTGCGCCGGTCGTGTCGACCGCATCCACCTGAAACCCTTTGACCCGGAGAATACTACCGTCCACCAAGGCCACGGCACCTTCTCGGCCCAATGTCGCGCATAGAAATCCAGGGATCTGTTTCTGCAATTCGATGAAGGCCTTTTCTTGGTCTGAAATTCCTGTATAGAGAATTGGGAATCGTGAAGAGGTGATGACAAAATCAATCTCCTTGATCAACCCAGAAGTAAGAGATTCTACCCTATCGAGGTCGATGACTGTAGGAATTCCATCTTCCTTTGCCCATCTTGCACACTGAATAGCTGCCTGGATATCGTGGCCATCTAAATGGAGAATCTTACCGGAACAGACTTCTTCTCTTCGCAACTCTCCTTCGCGATACATCAATCGCTCATCCCGGTCCCAGAGGATCGTTCGCTCTCCTGAAGGGCGATCCACGATAATCATTGCAAACTGATTGATTGCGTTTGGTTCGATCCTGATGGAAGAGACGTCCACTCCTTCCTGACGAAGGGAATTGAGAGAGAAAGCCCCTAATTCATCATCACCGACTTTGCCGACATATTTCGTCGTGATTCCCCATCGACTCAGGGCGACCATGGCTGTCGCCACCTGGCCTCCTCCCTGTTTGGAAAACCGGAGGATCTGCGTTTTTGAATCCAAGGTAGGAAATTGAGGAACCACACAGAGAAAATCGACGGAGTTAAGCCCCATTCCCACCACCTCAAAAGGTTTATCTTTTGGAAAAGAGAGGTTAAATCGCATGCTTCTTTTTACAGACTTTTGAGCCATTTTTCAAGGATTTGAGAATGGGACTCCCGACTTTTCAATCCCGGGCGCTTGAACCCTCGTTCCCTTGACTCCTTATAATCCCTATATCCTCTCTTCCCAAAATGGGATATGGAAGTCTCCCTTTTATGGAGGGAGATTTAGACAGATCTTGCAATCGTGTTTAATGCCACTTTGACAGGGGCCCCAAGCTGCACCCATAGGGTTGACGAAAAGGCTCATCCATAGTATAAAAAAGGGTAGATTGAGGTAGCAAGGATAGAAGATTGGAAGGAATTGTCACTATCATTCTTGCAGCTGGGAAGGGAACGCGGATGAAGTCGGACTTGGTAAAGGTTCTTCACCCGCTTCTCGGACTTCCTATGCTCTCCTATCCCATCGACCTCTCCTTAGATGGAATCAAGGCCGAAAAGACGATTGTCGTGGTCGGCTACCAGGCAGACCAAATCAAAGAGAGGTTTAAGAACCATCAGATTCAGTTCTCCCTGCAAAAGGAACAACTGGGGACAGGCCATGCGACCTTGCAAGCCATTCCATTTCTAAAGACATTCACGGGTACTGTTCTCATCCTCTGCGGAGATGTTCCCTTGGTGAAGGCAGAGACCCTTCGTTCCTTTATTGATGCTTTTGTGGAAAATGACTCCACCCTCTCCGTGTTAACGACCGTCGTACAGGATCCTTTTGGGTATGGTCGGATCATCCGAAGCCCTGAGGGTTGGCTGGAAAAGATTGTGGAAGAAAAGGATGCCTCAAAGGAGGAAAGATTAATCCGAGAGATTAATACAGGGATATATTGTGTGAAGGCTTCTTTCTTGATTGAGGGGTTAAGAAAGATTGGAAAGGATAACGCACAAGCTGAATACTATCTTACCGACCTGGTGGGGATTGCAAGAGGGAGCGGTTTGAGATGTTCTGCGCATATCGTGGCGGATCCGGTAGAGGTCATGGGAATCAACACAAGGGTCGATCTTGCCGTTGCTAATGAAGTGCTCAAACAGGAAAAGCTGAAGGAGTTAATGCTCTCAGGTGTGACTGTCCTCGATCCCAAGAATACCTATGTGGAGAAGATGGTTGAGGTGGGAAGAGAAACAACGCTTTACCCGAATTGTTATCTCCATGGGATGACAAAGATCGGCGAACATTGTATCATCGAACCGAACTCGAAGATCACAGACTCCCAAATCGGTGATGAAGTGACGATTCGCCCAAACTCGGTGATCACTGAGAGCAAGATTGAGGAAGGAGCCATCATCGGACCTTTTGCCCACCTAAGGCCTTTAAGCGAGATCAGAACGAAAGCCAAGATTGGGAACTTCGTGGAGGTGAAGAAGTCAATCATCGGCAGGGGCTCCAAAGCCAACCATCTTACCTATATCGGAGATACGACGGTTGGAGAAGAGGTCAATATCGGCGCTGGAACGATCACCTGCAACTATGATGGCTTCGAGAAACATCAAACGATCATCGGTGATCGCGTCTTTGTAGGATCGAATGTGGAACTCGTGGCGCCCGTTAAGGTGGGAAATGGTTCAACGATTGGTGCGGGTTCCACTATCACGAAGGATGTTCCAGGAGGGGCACTGGCGATCAGCCGGCCGAGACAGAAGAACATTAAGGGATGGAGTAAGAGGATAGAGTACCGCCGAAAAAAGAAGAATAATAAAAATAGAAAGGACAAGGATTGAGAGATGTGTGGCATCGTAGGATATATCGGCCCGAGAGAGACGGCAAAGGTTCTCGTTGAAGGACTCAGACGACTCGAGTATAGGGGATACGACTCCGCGGGCATTGCCGTTTTTCATCAAGGCAGGGTTGAAATCCGAAGGAAGGAAGGAAAACTGACGAAGCTCGAAGAACTGATCAGAATGGAGACGTTCGATGGAAGGATAGGCATTGGTCATACCCGATGGGCCACTCATGGAAGGCCATCTGATGAGAATGCCCATCCCCATAAGGCAGGCAAAGTCGCCGTGGTCCACAATGGCATCATTGAAAATTATCTTCCTCTTAAAGAAAGTCTTAAGAGCAAAGGTCATGTTTTTACCTCTGAAACGGACACGGAGATTATTTCCCACCTGATCGATGAATTTGCCCAAGAAGGATATTCTTTTCTGGAGGCCGTGAGATTGGCCTTAGATAAAATTAAGGGCTCTTATGCATTGGGGATTCTTTTCGACGGGGATGAACGGTCTTTGATCGCTGCGAGAAAAGAGAGTCCGCTGGTCATTGGCCTTGGAGAGGGGGAGTATTTTATTGCCTCCGATATCCCTCCGATTCTTCCGTATACGAAAGATTTTATCTTCATGGAAGATGGTGAAGTCGCCGTTCTCTCACAAGAGGGAGTGAAGGTCTTCGGAGCCAAAGGGGATGAGGTTTTGAAGAAGCCGAAGCGGGTGAATTGGAACCCACTCATGGCCGAGAAGGGCGGGTATAAGCACTTTATGCTCAAGGAGATTTTTGAACAGCCCAGGGCAGTGATTGACACGATCCGTGGTCGACTCTCAGAAGAGAAGGGCGATGCTGTTCTTGAAGGTCTCCGCCTCGACCGATTGAGCCCGGAGAAGCTGCGACGGATCTACCTCATTGCCTGTGGTACTTCCTACCACGCAGCCCTTGTAGGGAAGTTCCTCATTGAAGAATTCTCTCGAATCCCGGTGGAAGTAGATATCGGCTCCGAGTTCCGGTATCGAAACCCTGTCATCGGAGAGAATGAGATGCTTGTGGCGATCTCGCAGTCTGGAGAGACCGCCGATACCCTGGCTGCTTTGAGAGAGGCAAAGCGAAAGGGAGCCATGACCTTAGCCATTTGCAATGTCGTAGAATCGAGCTTGGCAAGGGATGCGGGTCATGTGATCTACACCCACGCAGGTCCTGAAATCGGCGTAGCTTCCACCAAGACCTTTACCACACAACTGGTCATCCTTTTCCTGCTCGGCCTTCGAATCGGTAGAGAATTGGGCTTTCTCTCTCATAAAGAAGGGAAGACCCTGATTGAGGAACTGATCAGGATCCCGCACCTGATGGAGGAAGTCCTTAAGTCCTCACCACAGGTGGCGCAAATTGCTCGAAAATACCTCCATGCCAGAGATTTCCTCTATCTTGGAAGAGGGATCAACTATCCCATTGCATTGGAGGGAGCGCTGAAGTTGAAGGAGATCTCCTATATCCATGCAGAGGGCTATCCAGCGGGTGAGATGAAACACGGTCCTATCGCCTTGATCGACAGGGAAATGCCGGTCGTCGTTCTCGCCACCAAGAATGATGTCTATGAAAAAGTGATCTCCAATATCGAAGAGGTGAAGGCGAGGGAAGGAAAGGTAATCGCCCTTGTCTCCCAATCGGATCGAGAGATCGCCAAGAAGGTGGACGATATCATCCCCATCCCTGAAACCCTTCCTTCCCTGACTCCGGTCCTCCTCACGATTCCTCTCCAACTCCTGGCTTACTTCATGGCTGATTTCAAAGGCACGGATGTGGATCAGCCGAGAAACCTCGCTAAAAGCGTAACCGTCGAATAAACATCATTTCAAAGTATAAATTGCAAAATGCAAAATGAAAAATTAGAATAGGAAAGGTTCCGAAATTTCTCAATTTGCATTGCCAATTTCCTATTTTGCAATGAAGGTTTTGACTTCCTATGTCTCTGCTAAACGATCTCAATCCCGTCCAAAAGAAGGCTGTTTTGGAAACGGATGGACCGCTTCTGGTCTTTGCGGGTGCAGGAAGCGGAAAGACGAGGGTCCTGACCTATCGAATCGCTTATCTCATTCAAGAAAAAGAGGTTCCGCCGTGGAACATCCTTGCAGTTACTTTCACCAACAAGGCCGCTAATGAGATGCGGGAAAGGGTCGAGAGGCTTCTCGGAAGGTCCGCAAGAGGAACCTGGGTCTCCACCTTTCATTCAGCCTGTGTTCGCATTCTGAGACAGCATATCGAGCGCCTGGGCTTTCAAAGGAATTTCGTGATTTTTGATGAGCAGGATCAAGAACGTCACCTCAAGACAATCATCAAGGAGTTGGATCTAGACTTCAGGATGTTCCATCCCAGGGCAGTTCAATCCACTCTCGAACATCTGAAGAATGAAGGAATCACTCCTGATCAATACCATCCCTCCCAATTCAATATCTTTCAGAAGAGGGCGGCCTTGATCTATGAGCGCTACCAGGAGGATCTTCAGCGAAACAACGCCCTCGATTTTGGAGATCTACTCCTCTTTGTTACAATCCTATTCAGGCGCTTTCCAGAGATCTTAAGATCTTACCAAGAACTCTGCCGCTATGTGATGGTGGACGAATTTCAGGATACGAACCTTATCCAATATCGCCTCATCCAACAATTGGTCGAAAGGCATCGGAACATCTGTGTCGTCGGAGACGATGACCAATCCATCTACCGCTGGAGAGGAGCAGAGGTGGGCAATATCCTGAACTTTGAGAAGGATTTCCCAGAGACCCATGTGATCACTTTAGAGCAGAACTATCGTTCTACACAAAACATCCTGCGAGCGGCCAACCAAATGGTGCGGAGAAATCGTTCTAGAAAGGAGAAAGTTCTCTGGACCGAGAACCCCGAAGGAAGCCTTCTGACTCTCTACACGGCTGAGGACGAAGGGGACGAGGCGCGTTTCGTCGTCCGCAGAATCGAGGAGGAGAGCCATCTCCTTTCACCCACTGAGTCTGCCGAAGGATCGGGGAGACCTTTTCGTGACATTGCTGTCTTTTACCGGATCAATGCACAATCGCGTGCGATTGAGGATGAACTGGTCAGACATCGGATTCCCTATACGGTTGTGGGGGGCATGAAGTTCTATGAACGGAAGGAGATCAAAGACATCCTGGCCTACTTACGGTTAATCGTCAATCCCTCAGATGGCCTCAGTCTGAGGAGGATCGTCAATATTCCTCCAAGGGGAATTGGAGAAAAGACGATCGAGAGAATCGGGGCTCTCTCCAAAGAGAAGAGGCTCTCCCTTTATGAAGGATTGAAACAAGCGCAAAAGGAAGGTCGGCTTTCTCCTGTCGCCGAGGTGAATATGGAAGAATTCCTCGGCATGATAGACGAGTTTCGAGCGAATATGAGAACCCTTCCGATTAGCCAGTTAACCTCAGCCCTCCTTGCAAAGACAGGGTACCTTGATCGACTGAAGGAGGAAAGGACGGAAGAGGCGCTCTCTAAGGTTGAGAACATTGATGAATTGATCAATGTGATGGTGGAGTTTGAGCAAGGGGATGAGGAGGGTTCGTTGGAAACCTTCCTGGATAAAGTCTCTCTGGTGAGCGATGTAGATCTCTATGAGGACAAAGGGAACCGAATCTCCTTGATGACCCTACACTGTGCAAAGGGCTTGGAGTTTCCAGTGGTCTTCATCATTGGGATGGAGGAAGGGCTTCTTCCCCACCACCGAAGAGGAGATGAGATCGAAGATCTGGAGGAGGAAAGAAGGCTTTGCTATGTTGGGATCACCCGTGCAAAGAAAAGGCTCTTTATCTCGAGGGCGGAAAGGCGATCAACCTTTGGCGTGGGCCGGGCCAATCCTCCCTCCCGCTTTCTTGACGAACTCCCCATAGATCTGGTGCACTTAGAACCAAGGCAGAGAAAGCCCGACAGCCTCTTTTTCCAAGAGCCCTCGATGGCCTCCCTGCTTTCCACGGAAGATCATTATCAACAAGTCGGCAAGGGGGTGGACGACTCTATACAGGAGAGTCATCCTCGATCAGATGGAGAAGTCGTCCTAAGTCCTGAGGAGTTCTTCCCTCTCAAAATAGGAATGAGGGTGCGGCACCCGAAATTTGGCGAGGGAAGGGTCAGATCCGTGGAAGGGATGGATGAGAACCAGAAGGCCACGATTGTTTTTGAAACCGTAGGCAGCAAACGTCTGAAAGTTCGTTATACGAATCTGGAGATCCTCGAATGACATTGAGGACCGGGGATAGGGTGTTAGGGAGATGGAGAGACCAATTTTTGAATGCACCCTATCGCCCCATCTCCCAATCTCCCCGATGAAAGGAGACTGCGTTGTAATAGGACTAGGAGTTGAAGGCGGAACAGCCAGGCAGATTTCGAAGGTTTTAGGATGCGGATCGTCAGATGTAGGGGAATTATTTATGTTGCTAGGAATAAAGTCTTTTCAATGTATTGGGGTGGCTGAATCTGCTCGCTGAAAGGTTCCGCTCTAAAACTTCCTTATCTGCCCGTCTGTTCCCGGGGTTAGCTTGAAAGGTATTATGACACCGTCTCAAGGTTAAGGTGGGTATCATGGAGTTTCCTGAAGATTTGCTCTACACAGAAAGCCATGAATGGGTGAAAGTCGTAGACTCGACCCTACGAGATGAAGGAGACCATGTGACGATTGGACTGACGGACTATGCGCAGGGCCAGCTAATGGACGTCGTCTATGTAGATTTTCCGGAATTGGGATTGGTGTTCAAGCAAGGGGAGAGCGTCGGGACGGTGGAGTCTGTTAAGACGGTGGCCGATATCTTTTCTCCGATCACGGGCAAAGTGACAGAAACAAACTCGAATCTGAAGGATTCTCCCCAATTCGTTAACCAAGATCCTTATGGGAAAGGATGGATCATCAAGATGGAGGTTCAAGATAAAGATGAGTTGGGAGGACTTCTATCACCGAAAGCATATCGAAGTTCTTTGCCGAAGGATTTGTAGATGGACTTGACGCTGTTTTGGCTACGCGACGACCAAGACTGAGAGGGACTAGCGGCAATCAATAAATGACCCTACCCAAATTCCAAGCTCCCAACAAATACCAATTACTCATTATCCAAAAAAAAGAACAGTGATCAGTCTCTCTTTTGAGTTCTGGTCATTGAAATCTTAGCTATAATCTGGCTATTGGTGCTTGGATATTGGTACTTCACTAAATACTTCTGATATAATCAGTCGGCAGATGGATAACAAAGGGTACTTCATAGATCTGGGTTTGATCGAATATGAGAAGGCCTGGGACCTTCAGCACCGTCTCTGGTCAAGGCGCGTGGAAGAGAAGTTGCCAGATTTGGTAATTCTCCTCGAACATCCCCATGTGATCACCTTGGGAAGGCGCGGAAACCGTGCCCATCTGGTCACCCCTCCGGAGGTCTTGGGGGCGATGAAGATCCCGATCTTCCATGTGGAGAGGGGAGGCGATATCACTTACCATGGTCCTGGCCAGATGGTCGTCTATCCCATCCTCAACTTGAGAGAGTATGGGTATCGCATTGTCCGATATATCGATCAACTGGAAGAGGTTGTTCTCCGCGTTCTCGGGGATTTCGGGATTGAGGGAAGAAGGGACCCTTTGAATCGGGGTGTCTGGGTAGAAAAAAAGAAGATTGCCTCGGTCGGAGTGGCGATAAAAAGATGGGTATCGTTCCATGGTTTTGCACTCAACTACGAAACAGACCTGAAATACTTCGACCTTATCAATCCCTGTGGGCTCAAAGGTAAAAGAGTGACCTCCATGGCAGAGATCCTTGAAGCTGAGATTCCCCGGAAACGATTGTCCGAAAGGATTCTTTTTCATTTTAAAGAGGTTTTCAAAAGAGACTGGGCAGAGAAGGAACTTAAGGAATTGGCGGCAGATGACAGATCGGAGATAGCAGAGGGTGGATAACCGATATCGGAAGGTCCGAAGATGAAAGAATCAATAAAGCCACCTTGGCTGAAAAAAAGAATCCCTCCTTTTCAGGATCTCATGAGGATCAAGTCCATACTGAGCAAGGGTAACCTTCATACGGTTTGCGAAGAAGCCCACTGTCCAAACCTGGGAGAATGCTTCACCAGAGGGACGGCAACGATTCTTATCTTGGGAAAGATCTGTACAAGGAATTGTGGTTTTTGTGCTGTTCAACGCGGGGTACCCGCTCCGCCCGATGCAAGAGAGCCACAAGAGGTTGCTGAAGCCGTTGGAAGGATGGACCTTCAGTATGTCGTCATCACTTCCGTCACCCGGGATGATCTGCTAGATGGCGGAGCCTCTTTTTTTGCCAAAACGATCCGAGCCATCCGATCCTTGGATCGAAAGATCAAGGTAGAAGTATTGATTCCCGATTTTGAAGGTGATCTGTCTTCCTTAAGAACGGTTTTGGAAGAAGGCCCGGACATTCTAAATCACAATATTGAAACGGTCCCCCGACTCTATCCTAGAGTCCGGCCCCTGGCGGACTACTTAAGATCACTTCGTTTACTTGAAAGGACCAAGGAAAGTCATCCTTCTATCCTGACAAAATCAGGGTTTATGCTTGGACTCGGAGAAAGTCGGGAAGAGGTATTGAATCTGTTGCAAGATTTGAGAAAGGCGGGGTGTGATTTTCTAACAATCGGTCAATATCTTCAGCCTTCTACAGATCGGTTGGAAGTGGTACGATATGTTCCCCCGGATGAGTTTGAGCAGTATAAGAAGATAGGAGAGGAGATAGGTTTCAGAGTGGCCTCAGGTCCGTTTGTGCGAAGCTCCTTCCATGCCTCTCAGATGTTTGAAACCCATTTTTCGGATTGATCCCAAGCATTTTCAGGATTTCGGGACGTGTTGTTCCTGTCGGGGGCGAGGCCCATCTAACACAGAGCGGACCTTTTTCACAAGGGTGTCCGGTGGAAAAGGCTTCTGGAGGTAATGGATTCCAGGGGCCGATAAACCATGTTTTTCGACAATTGCTTCATCCGTATAGCCGGACATATAGATCACCTTCATCCCTGGACACTGAGGTTTCAGACGGTCCGATAAGTCATGGCCACTCATCCCGGGCATCACCACATCGGTCAACATCAGATGGATCGGGTTACCGTTCTGCTCCTGGACTGTACGAAGGGCCGCGTCACCGTTTTCGGCCTCCAAAACCTTGTAGCCTTGCCTTTTGAGGATCGTGAGAGCCAAATTCCGCACCATCTTTTCGTCCTCCACCAGTAAGATGGTTTCAGAACACTGTTCCGATTGGGTTCCGACAACACTCGACTGGAGCATCGAATCAGCCTCTTCCTCGACCCTCGGCAGATAGATCTTAAAGGTTGACCCCTGCCCCGGTTCGCTGTAGATCCAGATATTTCCACCGCTCTGCTTGACAATCCCATAAACGGTGGAGAGACCCAGACCTGTTCCTTTTCCTTTCTCCTTCGTTGTGAAAAAAGGCTCCAAGACTCGCTCCCTAACCTCCGGCGTCATGCCAACCCCCGTATCACTCACAGAAAGCATCACATAAGTGCCTGGTACTATGCTGAGATGGAGATTGGCATAATCTTGATCCAATTCCACATTGGCCGTTTCAATTGTAAGTTTTCCTCCATTCGGCATCGCATCCCTGGCATTCACTGCCAGGTTGAGGATCACCTGTTCAATCTGACCTGGATCCGCCTTGATGCTTCCCAAGTCGTCTCCCCAAATAGTGTTCAGCTCGATGCCCTCACCGATCATTCGTCGAAGCATCTTCGCCATGTTGGACACCAGGGCATTCAGATCAATCACCTTCGGCTGGAGCACCTGCTTGCGACTGAATGCCAGAAGTTGGCGTGTAAGAGTGCTGGCTCGTTCTGCAGCGGCCTTGATCTCCTTGACATCCTCGCGAATCGGGTTACCTGAATCCAGGCTGTTCATTACCAATTCACTGTAGCCATGGATGACCGTCAAGATGTTGTTAAAATCATGGGCCACGCCGCCTGCCAATTGGCCAATGGATTCCATTTTCTGCGACTGGCGAAGCTGTTCTTGAAGGGCCGCCTTCGCCTCCTCCGCCTGTTTCCGTTCAGCAAAGAGCTGTGCATTGGCAATGGCTCCTGCGATCTCATTACCTACTCTTTCAGCAAGTCTCAGATCCTTATCAGAATAGGCATTCGGGTTGCACGACTGAAGGTGAAGGACTCCGATCACATCATCTTTTGAGATTAAAGGAATGGCCATCAGCAATCGAATCCCGGCCTGAAAATTGGATAAGAGATCAGAAAACCCATCGGCAACCTTTTTCAGGTCTTCTATCTGGATGAGTATGTTGGTCCGAGTACGAATGGCCTCTTCTATAGAACTACCGGCTATGGGGAGGGATCCCCCCTTATCATGGTGGGCCACATCGAGTCCTGTGACATAGGCCACGCTGAGGGTATTATCTCTGAGGTTTACAATATGGATGGTAATTCTGTCGAAAGGAATAAGCTCACGCACTTTCTCAGCAAAGCGTTCATATACATCGTTGATATTCAACGTTGAGCTGATAATTCGGCCAATCTCAGCCATGATCGCATTCTCCTGGGATAGCCGCTTCGACTCTTCTTCACTTTTTTTCAGTGCTTCTTCTGCTTTCTTACCTTCGGTGATGTCCACACAACTCATCAAGTATTCACCCGTCTCTAATTTCACCGGGAGAAAATTGATGATCTTTTCCGTTCGGTCTTTGCAGGTTACGGTTAAAGTCCTGGATATTTTTTCTCCTGACCTGGAGCTTCCTAAGTCGTTGTCGTTAACCCAGTCCGAGATGACATGATGTCTATAGGTAGGATCAGGGTATGCTTTTCTGAACCAGGTTCTTCCATCGGGAATATCGTTTAGATCGTAACCGAACAATTCTCTAAACTTAGGATTGATATATTTGAAAGTACCATCTTTATCAATCATCACCGTCCCGAAGGGAGCGTTCTCCGACAGAGTTTGAAATCTCTGTTTCTCAGTACGCAATGCCTCCTCCGCAAGCCCGTGGCCGTTAGTGCCTCGTGCCGTGCAGACAATACAGTCAATATTTCCTTCTTTGTCTTTCATCACCGAGCCATCAAATAGAATAGGGATTCTTTTCCCGTCTTTGGTTTTGAGATATGTCTCATAGTTCTTCAATTCGTCTCTCTTAATGAGCTCGTCCAGTTTGTTCTCATTAAGTGTCTCTTGCGTTGCCGGAAGAACTACATGAACTGAATTGCCGATGAGCTCTTCTTCTCTGTATCCCAAAAGTTCACAGGTGGCCTTATGCACGGTCCTGATCTTTGAGTCTGGATTCAGGACGATCAAGGTTTCAACGATATTCTCTTTGGAATTTCCCATGATTTCTATCCTCTTTTCATTTTTAGGCATATGATTGCAATTTCAGTACCAAAAGAAATTCAGCAGTAAAACTCTTTGATATCTAAAGAGATTGTTCAATGATTTGACTCCTGCTAAGAATGGGAAAGTGCCTTTTTTTGGCATGAAAGAGTTAAATAATTGGAGAAAGAAGCCCTTCTTCTTGAATACTGGAATGAATTGATAAATCTCAAACGATCGTTGTAATATAGAGAGCGCGAGGCAAAATGGGTATGAGCCTTGTAGAATAGAACAGGACTGGATTATGATTCTTGAAGAGGTGTCTGGAAATGCTTCTTCTCAATTCATTAGAAATCGAAGGAGAGGCAACAAAAGAAAGAAGACGTGGGGAGGGAGTCGTGTGAAGGAAAGGGATCGAGTGTGTGCGAATAGCCTTTTGAGCATAGTCATAGCTTTCATGCTGCTGGTCACTTCATGTGCGGAAAAGGAAATCAAGGAGATTCAACCTCCGGTCGTTCAGCCTCCACCCAAACCGGCGAAAATAGCCTTGGTGCTTGGGGCAGGCGCATCCAGAGGGTTTGCCCATATCGGAGTTCTCAAAATCCTTGAATCGAACAGGATTCCGATCCATCTCATCATCGGAACAAGCGCCGGGAGTCTTGTCGGAAGCCTCTATGCGTATGGCTACAATGCCTTTCAGCTTCAGAAGATCTCGTTTTCTATAGAAAAAGGTGACATTGTTGACCTAACCATTCCAGACAATGGATTTATCAAAGGGAAAAAGCTTGAAGAGTTCGTCAACAACATGCTAAGGAAGACACCTATGGAAAAACTGGGAATTCCTTTTTATGCTGTTGCAATAGACATTCAGGACGGAAAGGAAGTGGTTTTTGGAAAGGGAAACACCGGGACCGCGGTGAGGGCGAGTTGCTCAATCCCAGGGGTCTTCAGGCCTGTTAGGATTGGGGAGAGGATGTACGTGGACGGAGGGGTGGTCAGCCCGGTAGCAGTAGATGCTGCGAGAAGATTGGGTGCGGATATCGTCATTGCAGTGGATGTTTCAACAAGTGTAGAGCATGCACCGTCTGAGAGCACAATTGAAACCATTCTTCAATCCCTCAATATCATGTATTCAAAACTGGCCTCCATACAGCTTTGCCAAGCCGATGTTGTCATCAGACCCAAAGTTGGTCATATAGGTTCAAGCGATTTTTCGAAAAGACATGAGGCCATCCTCGAGGGGGAAAAGGCAGCTTTGGAGGCCTTGCCTCAAATCATGAGAATTGTGAATCCCCTTCGACAAGAGGGAAGGCTGGAATGAGGATCTTCAACGGAAAGGGTTCCAAGGGTCATAAATGCAAGGGTTCAATCCCGCCAAAGGCGTGACTGGGATTTGTGAACCCTTAAGGCATTCAGGGTCGAATTGTCGGGATGATCGTTGATTTTGTTCGAGAATGAAAGAAAAGCGCAATGAAAAGCTTTCGAAAGGAATTATGGTTCGAGGTTCCAGCTCGTCGGGCTTATATCAATATTACCCCAAAGGTTGAGAAATGTCTTAGAGAAAGTGGCGTTAAGGAAGGACTGGCTCTCGTCAATGCGATGCATATCACTGCCTCTGTTTTTATCAACGATGATGAACCCGGACTCCACCACGATTTTGATATCTGGCTGGAGAAGCTTGCCCCTCATCACCCGGGTTCCCAGTATCGTCACAATGTGGGCGAGGACAATGCCGATGCCCATTTAAAGCGGCAGGTGATGGGGAGAGAGGTTGTGGTTGCAATCACAGAGGGGAAGCTCGATTTCGGTCCTTGGGAGCAGGTTTTCTATGGAGAGTTCGACGGCAGGCGAAGAAAAAGGGTTCTTGTAAAAATCATCGGGGAATGATGCCTTTCTCCTCTTCCCCTTTGATTCCATATTCGAACATATGTTAAGAATCGTAGTCCAAATAGATGGGAGGAGTTGAAGTATGCCGACGGAATTAAGGAGGACACCCCTCTATTCGTGGCATAAGGAGCACGGTGGCCAGATGGTTGCGCTTGCTGGTTGGGAGATGCCCCTCGCTTATCAACGGGGCATCGTCGAAGAACATCTTGGTACAAGGAAATATGGGGGCCTGTTTGATATTTCTCCCATGGGACGTTTCTTGATTCATGGAGAAGAGGCCACCTCTTTTTTGCAGTACGTCTTGACGAACAATGTTTTCGCCCTTGAACATGGCATGGCGCAGTATACGCTGATCCAGAACGAGTGGGGCGGAACGATTGATGATGCCTATCTTTATCGCTTGGACGAAGGGAATCTTCCTTCTGAGTCAAGATATCTTCTTGTCGTCAATGCTGCCAATAAGGAAAAAGACTGGAATTGGTTCACGGACCATAAAAAACGGTTCAGGGGCCTTATCCTTGAAGATAAAAGCGAAGAGATAGGAATGATCGCCCTTCAAGGTCCTATGAGCAAGGGCGTTTTGGAAAAGATCGTCATTGATAGCCATTCGAAGCTCCCTGACCCACGCAGAAATCGTTTGAGGGTTTGCGAGATTGGAGGGGTTCGGGTCACTGTGACGATTTCAAGAACGGGATATACGGGCGAGCCGATCTGCTTCGAACTCTTTTCGCAGAGAGATCACATGAGAATGATGTGGGAGGAAATCCTTGATGTGGGAGGGAAGGAAGGGATCGTCCCCGTCGGCTTAGGGGCAAGGGACACTCTGAGAATCGAAGCAGGTCTTCCCCTGTATGGTCATGAGTTGGGACTCGACAACGAAGGGAAGGAGATACCCATCTATGCGGTTTCTTCAGCTGCCTTAGCGGTCAGTTTCTCTTCTTCCAAGGGAGACTTCATCGGCAAGGAAGCCTTGGGGCGACAGTCTAAAGAGATGAAGTTGCGATCAGGTGGAAATTCCTTTCCCCCCAAGAAAGAGCAGGTTGTCCCAAAGAAGGTCGTCCCGATTGTCATTGTAGGATCTCAAAGAAGCCAGGGGATCCCCAGACAGGGCGATGGAGTTTTTTTGAAAGGAGAACAAGTTGGCCATGTGACCAGCGGGACCATGATTCCTTATTGGGTTTTTTCTGATGAGGGGATCCTATCGAAACCCACTGAAGAGAAAGGAACGAGATCCATTGGATTGGCTTACATCGATTCAGATTTGGAAGAAGGGGATCAGATTGAGATTCAGACTGGAGGGCAAGATTTTCAAGGAACCATTGTGGAGAGACATCTGTCCGGAGAAGCACCTCCCTATGCCCACCCTATTCTTTTTCAGAAAAAGATCTTGAAGAAATATGAGCCAGTCAAGGATTTGCGAGAATCGGCCGAAAAACTCGTTCATCGTGCAATTCAGAATAGCCATTGGAGACAGAGAGAAACCATCAATCTTATCCCCTCCGAGACAACGCCATCTCCGCTGGTCAGACTTCTCACGATCGTTGATCCATCCGGTCGATATGCTGAGCATCGCCTCGTCAAAGCCCTCGGGGAAAAGGAGGTTTTCTTCTATCAGGGGACGAAGATGATTGAAGAAGTGGAGTCTCTTCTTGCCGATGAAATGCGAAGCTTCCTGGGATGTGTGGAGGTGGAGACTCGTGTGATCAGTGGGCAGATGGCCAATACCGCTGTTTTTAGCGGGCTGGTGGATTTTCTTAATCGGTTAGACCGGAAAAGCGAACCCCGAAGAATTAGAAAGGTAATGAACCATCATCTAGGAAGAGGGGGACATCTCAGTGCGCAACCGATGGGTGCCTTGAAAGATTTTGTGGCCATTGATCCGATGACTGAGAGACCGGCTGCCATTCCCTTTCCGGTATTGAAAGAAGATCTTTATCAGATCGATCTCAAGAAGACAGAAGAACTAATAGAATTCCACAAACCCGAACTGATCGTTCTAGGGAAAAGCATGGTCATTTATAGAGAACCTTTGAAAGAAATAGCTCAAATGGTATCTGACATGAAACCCAGACCGATCATTCATTATGACATGGCCCATGTATTGGGACTGATTGGTCCCAGTTTTCAAGAGCCCTTTCGGGAAGGAGCGGACATTGTTACTGGCTCCACCCACAAAACCTTTTTCGGACCCCAGAGAGGAGTCATTGGGAGCAACATGAGCGAGGGGACAGAATATGAAGACTTGTGGGAAGCCATAGTCCGTCGGGTCTTTCCCGGAAGTGTCAGCAATCATCACCTAGGAACGCTCTTGGGTCTTCTGATGGCCGCCTACGAGATGAATACCTATCGGTCAGATTATCAGAAGACTGTGATTTCCAATGCCAAAGCTTTTGCTCGTTCCCTGAACGAACATGGATTGACAGTGGAGGGAGATCCACGAATGGGATATACAGAGACCCATCAGGTGATCGTTAGGGTAGGCTATCGAAAGGGGCCTTTGATAGCAAAGAGGCTGGAGGAGAATGGCATCATCGTCAACTATCAGGCCGCGCCGGACGATGAAGGTTTCACCGTTGCCAGTTGCCTGAGGACGGGCGTCCAGGAGATGACTCGATTTGGGATGGGAGAAGAGGACTTTTCCCAACTGGCTGAATATATGAGCGAAGTGATTCTGCACGACCGATCCATGTCCCATAAGATCTCTCAGTTCAGGAAGAAATTCACAGAGATGCGATACTGTTTGCCAGAGGAGCAGGCTGCTTCGTTGGTGGATAGACTCCTTGACGCTATCCGGTAATGCTTGTCCCAGTCTGGGAGAAAAACCTCGCTTTTTGCAAAATTCCACACCCAGTCTTCAAACACAAGACTCTCTTTGAGGAAGACATCTTGGTCCAGTCCTATGTCGCCATTCTGTAGGACGGGGCATTACACGGTGCAGAGTGACTCTTTTCCAAATCATAGGGTCCAATCCCGCCAAGGGCGGGACTTGAACTCTCGTAAGATAGCCGACTTTCTGGAGATGATCATTGTTTTGTACAATTTTTCATAATTATAACCATTTGATTATTAAAGTATATCTTATTCTTCTCATCTATTTTGTTAAATATTTCACTTTTTCCATTGAAAATGAGAAATCGAGGTTTTACAATTCAGTTTTATCAATTGGCTAAAGGGAGGATGGGAGATGAAAAAAGGTTGGTTGGTCACTTTTTCAGGAACAGGTCTAAACCTTGCCCTGGGGGTTCTGTATAGTTGGAGTGTCTTTGGCAAACAGTTTACAGAGACTGTTGATAAAGGTGGTTTTGGCTGGAGCAAGACACAGGCTGCCCTTCCTTACACCATCGCCATCGCCTTCTTTGCCGCCATGATGGTTCCAGCAGGCCGCCTTCAGGACAAGTTTGGCCCGCGCATCGTTGCTACGATAGGCGCTATACTTACCGGTTTAGGCTTGATCGTGTCCGGCCTTGCCACACCAGGAAATATGGTTCCCGTGATCATTGGTTTTGGCATGATGGCGGGAACCGGAATCGGTTTGGGATATGCCTCGGCAACACCTGCAGCGGTAAAATGGTTCCCTCCTGAGAAGAAAGGGCTGATCACCGGAATCGTTGTCAGCGGTTTTGGTCTCGCTTCGGTATACATTGCACCCTTGAGTAAGCACCTTCTTAGCCGCTATGGTGTGAGTGCCTCTTTTATGATACTTGGCGTGGCCTTTGCTGTTGCGACAGGAGTCGTCTCCCAGTTTATTAAGAACCCTGTCACCTCTGCTGTAAGCTCAAATCAACAGAGATCAATCAATCATTATAAGATTGATTACACTTGGCGCGAGATGCTAAGAACCCGAACATTTTATCTGCTTTGGATCGAGTTTGTCTGCGGAGCAATGGCAGGGCTCATGATCATAGGGCACCTTGCCAAGATCGTTTCGGTTCAATCAAACAATGCCATTCAGACTGGTTTTCTCTTTGTCGCGCTGCTGGCGATTTTCAATGCCGGGGGTCGTCTCATTGCAGGTGCCTTATCTGACTACCTTGGAAGGATGAAGACTATTTTGCTCGTTTGTATCAGCCAGGCGATCATCATGTTTCTGTTTCCACAATTCTCTACCATTACAACCTTTATTATTGGATCTGCCGTTGTTGGGATTAGCTACGGAGCCTGTCTCTCACTCTTTCCTGCTACGGCTGCGGATCATTGGGGCACTAAGAATCTCGGGCTTAACTACGGGATCCTTTTTACTGCATGGGGTGTGGGGGGAGTGGTGGGTCCCATCCTTGCAGGAAACGTAGCGGATGCCAAAGGCAGCTACGGGATGGCCTATACCATCTCGGCAGCTCTCATGATCCTGGCTGCTATTCTTACCTTCTTCACCAAGGCCCCTGAGAAAGAGCTGGCGGAAGAGCCCCTTCAGGTTCGGGCATTAGAAGCTGAAACAGACTAGTTAATGGCGTTCAAGGGGTCTGGGATTCAAGGGAATTCTAGATCTCGTAACAACTTCAGCTATTTGAAATGGAGTAGATTAGGTCACTGGTCAGAAATGTTTCCAAACCTTCAGAATGCGGTTTTCATATTTCATATCATCGAAATGGAGAAACTAACAAAGTCGCTGTGATCGTTTCAGAGCCATCTGAATGTCGTAGGCTCGACTCTTCGAGATCCATCAAAAGGTGTCCGCTCTAAAGCTCTTCTAACATCCCTGACCGGTGTCCCAAGAGACTCGTTAGAATATATCTCAATTGCCCTCTCTCCCTTGATGGGAGAAGATGGGGTGAGGGGGGAACATCTCATGTCCACCCCCACGTCAATCCTTCCCCATCAAAAGGGAGGACAATGCTCGGCAGTTTTTATGATTTGTGGGTGACCCTGTGGTTTTGGCACATTACTTAGAAAATAGATGGTCTAGGTTTCAGCGTAAAGGTAACGATGCGGGTTTGTCGATAGGTGACATCCCTGAGTCTGAGGTCTTCAGCCTTAACCTGCTGTCTACGAACGAAACCGGTTTCCTAGCCCCACTATTATGATGGTTTGCATATGGTACCCCACAATACGGCATCAGTTCCAATATACAGATTCTTGTTGATGCCAAGTATTCTTGGCGGCCATGGGAATCGAATGGCGAAACAGGGAAATCGTTAGATTGAAGGTGCTTCCGATTTAATTTCTGGTGATTGCTTTTTCTGTCTAATTGTTATAAAGGAACTTATCATGAAGACGGTGGTGATTGGCGCCGGAGCAATGGGAAGCCTCTTGGGTGGGCTACTCACCCTCTCGGGAGAGGAAGTCTGGTTGGTCGACATCTGGAAGGAAAACGTTGGTGCCATGAGGTCAAAAGGGTTAACAATCGAAGAGAAAGGGAAATCCCTGACCGTCCCTGTCAAAGCGGTGACAGATATTACTTCCATTGGAAAGGCTGACCTGGTCGTCTACTTTGTGAAGACATATCAAACAGAGAGAGCGGTTTTGGATTCCCTGGTCCTCCAAAAGGAAGATACGATATTCCTTACCCTTCAGAACGGGCTTGGAAATGAGGAGGTGATTTGTGAGAAGGTAGATCAGAAGAAGGTGATGTTGGGAGTAACAGGGCAAGGTGCTACGTTATTGGAACCGGGGCATATTCGCCATGCAGGGTGGGGGAAGACTTTTATTGGTGAACTTCATCATCGGGTGACCGATCGGGCCATTCGCGTGGCTCAAATGTTGTGCCATGCCGGTATTGAAACGGAGGCCTCGTCGAATATTCATGATCGGGTATGGGATAAACTCTTTGCAAATGTTGGTATCAACGGCCTGACCGCCTTAACAGGATTGAAAAATGGTCAACTGCTTGATCATCCCGAAACATTGAGATTAATGGAGACGCTCGTCTCTGAAGCATTAGAGGTAGCAAGAAGAAAGGGGATTGGGATCGAAGGAAATCCGATCGAAAAAGTGAAGGAAGCGGCAGAAGCGACGAGGGAGAACCGATCTTCGATGGGCCAGGACTTTGACTACAAGCGGAGGACGGAAATCGATGCGATTAATGGAGCTGTCGTGAGGGAGGCCCAACGACTGGGTATCCCTGTTCCTTATAATCAAATGATCGCGGATCTTGTAAAGGTTATCGAAAAAAGGTTCTGAACCCCATTTCCGAAGTACGAAATCCTAAATTCGCAGCAAGTCCCGCGAGAGCGGGGATTTAAGATTCGGATTTAGGGATAGAGGGAGGGAAAGATGGACCGTAAGAAAATCACTCCAGTGGATATTCAGACCATGAAGAATGAGGGGAGAAGAATCAGTATGCTCACCGCTTACGACTATCCCATGGCTTTGCTTGAAGACCGTGCTGGGATCGAGATCATTCTGGTTGGGGATTCTCTGGGAATGACGGTATTAGGTTATGAAAATACGATCCCTGTGACCATGGAGGAGATGATCCATCATACGAAGGCAGTGACCCGTGGTGCGAAATATGCTCTGATCATCGGCGACATGCCCTTCATGTCCTATAACACCTCTGAACGGGAGGCGATTCTCAATGCAGGCCGATTCATAAAAGAGGGAGGAGCTGATGCTGTGAAGCTGGAAGGAGGCGCCAGTGTGAAGGATATTGTCAGGGCGATTGTCAAGGCGGGTATCCCAGTCATGGGACATATTGGGCTGACACCTCAAACGATTTCGATGCTGGGAGGGTTTAAGGTCCAGGGCAAGGATGCCCAGGCTGCCGAGAGGATCATCAACGATGCCCTTTTGCTCGAAGATGCTGGAGCGTTTTCAGTTCTGCTCGAGGCGATCCCCGCTCCGATTGCCAAGAGGATTACTGAGCGTCTGAGAGTTCCGACGATTGGAATTGGGGCAGGCGTTTACTGCGATGGTCAGGTGCTGGTTGTCCATGATATGCTGGGGCTCTTCGATCGCTTCACACCTAAGTTTGTAAAACGCTATGTGAATCTCAGCGAATTGATGCTCAAGGCCTTTGCATCATACAAAGAGGAGGTGTTGAAAGGTAAGTTTCCCACAGACGAGCAGAGTTACCGCATCGATGAGAAGGAATTGAACAAGATCGGATGATGTTCAAACAGATCATCTTCGTCGAAGAGGTTCAAACCCCTCCTGTTTTGAAAGCTGCCTTCGACTGCTATTTTGAGCTTGAATTCGCAGGGGGTTTAAGATAACTTATCGTAGAGGAGGTGAGAGGTATGGCGATTTCTGCCTATGTCTTTATCGAGTGTACGGCAGGGGCGGCCAGGGATGTGGCTAAAGAGGCGGCTAAGATACAAGGAGTGAAGCGAGCCAACGCGACAACAGGCCCTTATGATGTAGTCGTTCTGGTAGAGGCCCCAGACATCAATATATTGGGTGACTTCATCGTCACAAAGCTTCAAGGACTCTCGGGTGTACTGAGAACCCAGACCAATGTGATTATCGATTGAAAACTCACCCCTGCCCATGTACCACGTAGAGGATGTGACAGTCCTGAACCTTATATGGTTTATGGCCTTGCCCCAATAGGAGGGAGTGAATTGTCCCATTAGGTTCCTTCTCCCCTGGCCGCAGACGGTGCAAGTCAGGAAGAAGAGATAACAAAGGAGATCGATTATGGGAAGTGTGGTTAAGAAACGACGGAAGAAGATGAGAAAGCACAAACACAAGAAGCAATTGGATCGAGATCGTCATAAGAAGAAGAAATAGCGGCTTCCATGCGACGTAACTTGATCCACATTATCCTTTTCATATTGACGGTAGCCTCCACTTGGTTAACTTGGGGTCTTGCTTATTCCGTTGCGGTAATGATCATACTTCTGGGACATGAAATGGGTCATTATTTCATGTCCCAGAAGTATGGGATGAGTGCAACTCTGCCCTTTTTTCTACCCCTTCCCCTTCTTTCCCCCTTCGGGACATTGGGTGCGGTCATTCGTATAAGAAGTCCTTTTTTGTCCCGGAAGGCTCTTTTTGACACGGGAGTGGCTGGGCCTCTAACCAGCTTTTGTCTCAGCATTCCTGCAGTTGTGATTGGTTTAAAACTTTCTGAAGTGATCCCTAAATCCCACATTCAAGAAGGGATATTCCAGTTAGCAGATCCTCTGCTCTTCTCCATTGTTCAGCGTTTGGTCATCGGTGCAGTTCCAGGGAATTATGATGTGATCCTTCACCCCATTGCATATGCCGGATGGGTTGGCCTTTTCGTCACGGCCCTCAATCTCCTTCCTGTTGGGCAGTTAGATGGAGGCCATATTGTTTATGCCATCTTTGGGAAGAATGGTCGACGGATTTTTCTTATTGCCATTGCTGTGATGGCCTTCTTCTTTATATTTTACTGTTTTGCATGGTTTCTACCACTTCTCCTTATGTTACTTTTTGGGTCACGACATCCAACTCCTCTAGAAGATCAAGATTCAGTTGACAGGAAGAGGAAGTTGATTGGAGGGATTACTTTTCTCGCCTTTCTCCTTTCATTCACACCTACCCCGTTTCCGGAAATTCCCTCGCTTATTGAGTTCATTGACAAAGGGTCTTCTATTTTGCTGAAGTAACCCTCAATCTTGCTTTTGGTTTTTCCCGCTTCTACTCCGTTTCCTGAATTTGTTGAAGAGTTCAAGCAGATGTTCCATTGGCTCTAAAGGACAGGATTGCAACCCATGCTTCGCAGGCGCTCAGTCAATTCATCTCAACAGAGATTCCCGATGGTTCATGGAATGATGACTTTATTCAATTGCACCAGTTTTCTTTCTGATTTGGCCGCGTCAGTGCTGCTGAACAGACTATCGAAGCATAGGTGGGGAATTTACGCTGGAACCATTTGGGGAATGAGAAAGGAAAAGAACCCTTCTTTCAGATACTCCCTTTCAATTTTCTCAAAGGCGCACTCCACTGCTGCCTTGATCTCCTCCGGATCAACCGGCTTCATCGCCTGATAGAAGATCCCAGCTCCACGAAGACGTCTCACCAGACTCAGAGATGTCTCAGAGGAGATCATAATCACCTGGACCTTCGAATTAATCTTCTTCAACAAAGGAACAACATCACAGGCCTTTATCCCTTCAATTTCATCATCCAGAAGTACAACATCCATCTTGCCGTCGCGAACCTGTCGAATCATCTCACTCACCACCTTGGCCGTCTCAACCCTGTATCCTATAGCATGGAAAAAAGTGGAGAGTGATCTGGACCAAAGCGCATCCTGATAGGCAACAAGTATAGTCTTTGATTTCATAGCCCCTCTCTCCGGTCTTAATCCTTCGACCCCTATGCCACCCGAATGGGTACTTCACCCTCTCGTAAAGGAGAAACTAGCACCCCAATCAAAGAGGAAAGAAGAACCGCAGCCGGAATCAACTGAGCCAATACCACCACGATCCCAAAGGTAAAGAAGAACAGAATTCCTAATAACCCTATCCCCCTGACCCCTCCCGTATAGGCAATCCCCAAAGATGCACAAACAATCCCCAGGATCAGGACCAAACTAAGGACAATCAAGATCTTCTTCTGTTTCATTCCCTAATCCCTATCCTTCTGCAAATGTCTTATCATAATCACCATCATCGACGGGATTAGAATTCCAACGAGGGCCACAGCACCTCCAACAATATAGATCATTGGACCCACATCCTCTACCGTCCTAATCACTTGCATGACTGCAATGGAGACCATGGCTGCAAGAATACAGGTCAGGACGAAGAGACCAAAGTATGTTGATGCACTCAGGTTCTTCATTTTGATCCCCTCCTCTTTAAAATCGCTTCAATTCTTGACGATCAATGGTTCAGCACCTGGAATGACCACTTCCTCTTCAACCTTTTTCTCTTTCTTGAATGCCATCGTGGTGGTAGTTCCAATGAAACTGAAGAAGAGGATCGCTGCCGGGATCAACTGAAGAAGGACGATGACAGCTCCAATGATGATGAAGATCCAAAGAGTCGTCCCAGCTCCCTTGAGGCTGATCTCCTTCGCAAATACTGGTGTTGCCATCAAGGTGATCAGTCCAGCCATCAACCCAACCTTTAATCTATTCGTTGTCTTTTTCATTTTCGATTCCTCCTTTTTCTTGTTCTCAATCTTGAGGATGCATTTGGTATGCCAAGAGATAATGAGATAATGGATTCTGTAATTATTGAATATTATTGGTCTTTCAGAAATGTCCAAGAGTTGTAGAAAGGATCTCCCAAGACTAAGTGAATGTTCCACATATACATAACGACAATACAATTATCGCAATTAACATGTAACTATTTGAAATTGAATACTATATCTGATAATATTATTTGTATACATATATGGCCAAAATAATATAGGAAATATACACATCCGGGACTTTTTATGTCCTTCAAGAGCTTCAAACGAATAGAACGAAAGCCACTGAATAAGTTGAATTCTCTAATGTGATTCTATATCATTTGTCAAATTCGCTACTATTCGAACTACTCGTCTAATTTAAACGGAGACTAAAGACCTATTTTCATTGTCTGTCTGTGACGAACCCATCATCAGTGATTGTGTTCCGTGACTTTCAAAACCGGAC